>JBDUAM010000301.1:0-28781 GCA_040004655.1 Chthonomonadales bacterium
CAATCTCAACTGCTGACCACGTTGTGTTGAGTCTCCCACTCACAGATGCAACTCGAGGATTTTTCGGGCAAGCCGAATTTGCAGCAATGAAGCCGACAGCGCACATATATAATGTTGGCAGAGGTCCATGCATTGTAAAAGAAGCGCTCTTTCTGGCCCTGGACAATCGCACGATTGCCGGAGCTGGACTTGATGTTACCGATCCAGAACCTCTCCCTCCAGACGATCCCCATTGGTTCTACCCAAATGTAATCCTGTCACAACATTCAAGCGGATACAGTCCGAATCTTGACGGCCGGTTAGCAGATATCTTTATCCACAACCTGAATTGCTATCGAGCCGGCAAACCCCTCCTGAACCTGGTAGATTTCACCCGGGGATATTGATAATTCGTCACACCTGGTCGAAATGCTCGTTTAACATCCCATACGTGACGTTCATGCGATCAGAGAATCGCTACTAACTATAAGGAGCAACTATGATGAAACGGTCTGTCTTAACAGTGATGTTGGGCATGATTGCCGTATCCGGAATACGCGTATCGGCAGATGATTCCACCGTAATCTATGAGAAAAGAACCAAACTGGTATCCGTTGTAGCCAAGAATTCGGACGTTCGCGATGTAGTGGATAAGATCTTTAAGACCGCAATTAACGCGACATACGATATGCCAGCCAACGTCAAGGGCAAAGTCACGTTTAGAGCCCTGAGCGCGAAGCCAGAAGATGCTCTTCAAGTGGCGCTTGCCGAAGTGGGAGCAGAGTTCTCAGTCAACAAAAACGTCTATATCATTCAACTGAAGCCGGAGCCAAAGGGTAGAACACGTATTGGCATACCAGAAATTGATCACCGACGTATCTCCATGCGAATGAATGGCGTTTCGTTCAATGCCATCGCATCCGAAATTGCCAATCATTTCGGGCTAAAATTGAACAATTCGGCGGAAGTTGGCGGTCGATTGACCGTAGGATACGACCGCAACACGCTGGACGAAGCAATGCAGCAGCTTGTAGAACATTCCAACCAACTTGGACACATCAGTTGGAAGGTTCAAGGCGATACGCTGGTCATTGTCCCATTAGCAGAAGTTGTAGATCGTGGATCAACCATTCCTATGAGCTTCAAAAAGCGGGTAGATGTCACTGCAAGAGATCGACCAATCGCAGAGATCATGCATGTCATTGAGCAACAGACGCGCAGTAAGATTCAATTCGACCGCGACGTGCCGTCTCCAATGCCAATTAACGTTGTCGCAAAGAACGAAATCGCCTGGGACTTGATTCATCGAATTGCCAAAATCGCCGACTTAAAGATCGAAGTACTCAGCAATAGCGAGATCAAACTCCTACCCCGGACGATCATATCTCGACCGGGTAGTTCCCCTATCATCAGTTACTGCCCTAAGTGCGGTACGGGCTTACAGAAGGATTGGAGAGTATGTCCGAAGTGCGGTCGACCTGTTGATCGTTAATAGGCGCTGAGTAGGTCGCACAAGAAAGGAGCCCTCCATCGAGGGCTCCTTTCTTGTTTGCTGGGTAAAGGCAGGTTGAGCTATTCGGAGACCTGTACCAGCGTCTCCGCCTTGTAGCCACCTCTGGACTTATCATAAGCCCACCATGCTCCGAATACAAAGAGTAACACTGCGGGTACAAGCGCTACGGAATGAAACGACACTTCGGAGGCCGTCGAGAGTACCTTCGACATGGTCGGATCAGTCTCTGGTAAAGATTTGATGGCGTCAAATGTCGTACCCGCCTTGGTGGCGGCCTCTATCTTTGCCGCATCAAAGATAGAACCAATCTTTGGCAACATGAAATAAATTGCTATGTTTCCAAAGCAACCCATTAACCCCAGCGCTAATGCACCACCCTTGGGAAATCGCTCGGAAGTAATTCCAAGCATTGTTGGCCACATGTAGCAAACTCCGATTCCCCATACTGTCGCGCCCACGAGTCCACTTGTAGCATTACTTGCCGACCCGAGAAGCCAAAGTCCAACAGCGGCAAGCGCGCAGGAAACGGTCATTAGTCCAATGGGTGATAATTTGTGCGCCAGGCTGCCTGCAAAGTGTCGCATCACAAACATCAAGCCACTGACGTATACTAGCAGCAGAATTCCCTGAAATCCAACGAGGCGAGTTAGCATCGAGTTAACCCACTGTCCCGGCGCCAGTTCGGACGATGCAGTTCCAAGCATACAGACCAGAAGTAGAAGAAACAGCGGTGCGAATGACGCTTTGATCATGTCATTGGTAGAAACACCGGCAGCAACGCGCTCCGTTGGAGGGAACTTTAGTCCTACGCAGAGCACTATGGTTACGATGGCAGGAACGAGTACCAATGCCAGTTGAATCTTCCAGCTCATATGCTGCTGGCCCATAAAATAGGCGCAAAGACCACCAATAATTAGTCCGCCCGGCCACCACGCATGAAGAACGTTCAACCGATGTGTCTTATCCTCGGGGTAAATCGTTGCGATCAGAGGATTGATTACGGCTTCCACCATGCCATGTCCAAGACCGGTAACAAAAAACGTGATCCACAGCGTCCAATACACCGAAGCGCTTGGTGGAACAAACAGTGTTAAAACGGTGCCTAGACCCAAAAGAATTGCAGACAGGTTAAGCAACTTTCCCATGCCAAGTGTGTCGCACAACGGACTGCCAAAAAAGATTGCCGCAGCAAATCCTAAAAATGCGGATGCAGTAGCCCCACCCACAGCTGCCGTAGCATTAGCGGCGTCGAATGGATCAAAAAATACCTTCTGCAAATCACCGATAATGGCTCCACGAATACTAAAGGCCATTCCGGCGGTAACCAGCGCAAGAACGCTGGCCCAAAACAGTCTGGAACGATTGTAGCTCACGCCATGCTGGTCAACATGATTCGTTGCGTCTGAACTCATTTGAGACCTCCTTCATTGGATGGGACTTCGTTCGTGAGCCAATCGGACATGGGGAATTTCGGCAATCACGAATTATTATCCGGAGTTTGGGAAAAGCATTTTCCTCCGGACGCAAAACCATAGATCAAAGCTATGGACAAATTCGATTGTCCGAGGTAACGTTTTAGACAAGAAGGGTGGAATATCCTGCCAACGAGGGATGACTCTTTTTGTGTCGTGCCGTAAACTGCCTGTGGCACCGCTGTTTCTGAAATGGAGACGTCATGTATCGAATGAAGTATCTCGTAGCCATGGGATGTTTATTAGTCGGTTTACTGGGTCCTGGGTGCGGCAGTGGCGGTGGCGGCGCAAACCAGATTGCTGTGTGTCCCCTCGACTCTTTCACTCCTAACTATGCGACTAAGGTCTCTCACCTTCTCAATTGGAACTCATTCCCGGTTCGAGTGTTCTTTGTAAGGGATACTAACTTTACCCAGGCTCGCCGAGTCCTTGCTCTGGCAGGATTTGATCAATGGGTAAATGCCACGGGCTCGGCAATTAACTACACAGAATTGAATTCGTCGACAAACGCCGACATCACGGTCACGTTCGATCCAACGACCCAGAATGGACTTACGCAGATAAGTTTTTCTGGTTTGAGCATGGGGTTTGCAGAAATGTCCATCGGTGTAAAAAATCAGACTGATCTTGATCTCGGCTGTATAGCATCGCATGAATTTGGGCACGCTCTGGGGATTGATGGCCACTCCGATTTAGATGGCGATCTTATGTTCCCGATCCATTTCATCGGAACCCCCTGCCCCGTTACGGCGAGAGACCTGAACACCATCAAAACGGGATACTGCCATCTGTTCGGTAAATCGGTTGGCGGCAATGCAATTCGACCAACTGGACCATTCCAGACCAAAATTATTCAGTAGGCCTTCCCCAAGGGACGAGATTTACCTTTGAACTCAAGTAATGCCACGCAAGCGGTGACAGAAATCAAAATTCACGGCCTTCCTGCGACTGCATCCGGGAAGGTCCGCGAGATATTTGACCTCGGTGAGACTCTGCTTCTCGTCACCACAGATCGAATCTCCGCCTACGATTGCATCATGCCAAACGGGATTCCCGACAAGGGTCGCGTATTAACTGCGCTCTCTGAGTTCTGGTTCCAGCAGCTTCGACCGCTCACCGTCAATCATCTGATCACGACGGATATCAACTCGATTGGTGACAGGCTAAAAGAAGCTGGACTGGTGGTCGACGCAGAGACCATCGCCACTCTGGAAGGTCGAACCATGTTAGTAGTTAAGGCTGAGGTATTCCCGGTCGAGTGTGTGGTTCGCGGCTATATTTCTGGCTCGCTGTGGGCGGAGTACATTGCTGCCGGTGGAACGCATTCGGATGTCATCATTCACGGCCTGGACTTCCCTGCTGGCCTCAAAGAGAGTGAACGACTGCCGCAGCCCATCTTCACACCTGCAACCAAAGCAACGTCAGGCCATGACGAGAATATCAGCTTTGAACGAATGTGTGAAATCGTTGGTCGGGATGATGCAGAGCTTCTCAGAACAACGAGTCTGAATATCTACACTCGAGCCGCGACGCGTGCCCTCAATCGCGGACTCATTATCGCCGATACCAAGTTTGAGTTCGGTCGACACAACGGAGTTCTCACGCTGGTCGATGAAGCCCTCACTCCCGACTCTTCGCGTTTCTGGACTTTACAAACTTACGAACCCGGTCGACCACAGAATTCATTTGATAAGCAATACCTCCGCGATTGGCTGACCGGCAGTGGCTGGAATCGCGAGCCCCCTGCCCCCATGTTGCCCGATGACATCGTTTTGAATACGTCGGCCAAATACAAAGAAGCTTTCCGATTGATCACCGGTAGGACAGTCACAGAAGTATGATTATTCGCATACACCCGCAACAAAAAATGACTATTGACTGCCCTTGAACCCTTCCCCCGCGGGGGATGGGCAGGGATGAGGGCGCCTTTGACCTTGCCGTTATTCAGCCTTCAGCTTTTTAGAAAGTAAGTTCTAATTCACCCCGATTCGACGTGCAATAAATGAAACCAACAACGCACGGAGAACCAAAATGGACCACCTATTCAATACAAAACAAGCCGCAGCCGTTCTCAATATGTCCACAACTTATATCAAATCCCTCAAGAGACGCGGCAAACTCGTCCCGGCCAACGAAGCAACACGAAAACACATCACCGACCCGATGTTCTTCCACGCGGAAGACATCTATAGAATTGCCGACTACATCGAGGAGCATCCGGTCGGACAGGCGTTTGAATCACACATGAATCGTTTGGGAGACCGTTCTGACGCCTCCCGCCTCCCGCTCATGCCCAAGACCAACCCGACCGAGACTCCCGAACGCTATTTCACCACCCGGGAGGTAGCGGAAATGCTGCAAATTTACACGGGGTCCGTTGCCAGACTGGCAATGCGTGGCGAACTTCCATGTTTCCAGAAGCATCCGGGCGTGCGGGGATCTCCCCTCTATTTTCGCAGCCGCGACGTACAGGCTCTTTATGCCAACGAGGAGTATCAGCGCAAACGCAAGTCCCTCGTCGATGGACTGAACAGAATTCGACTGCCGCAGCCAGTATTCGAACCCCGATGGAAGGTAAGCCTCGCCCCGGATGAAGGCAATGACGGTCGAAAATCTATCCACACATCTCACGGGGACTACTTTTCGGTTCGCCAGGCGGCAGAATGGCTGAACATAACCGTTCGTACCGTCAGGCAGTTGATCCACACAGGCAGATTAAAAGGAGTACATGTCAAAAAAATCAGACGCCACAAATACACCTGTTATCAACAGTGGCGAATTCTAAAAAGTGATGTTATCGAACTGGGGCTGAATGAGGACTATATGAAAAGGTCCAGAATGGCAAAGAAAAACGCAAGACACCGCATACCGGGAAATTCTTTCACGTCGACAGTAACGGCAACATCAAATAGTTCAAAACACGGCTGGTCAAATCTCGATCTGGATTATCAGAACCAGCAGATCATTGAAACGCAGAATGAACAACCAGTCCGCAGCAGGTACCGCTAAACCCGCTCGCCCTTGAACCCTTCCCCCGCGGGGGAAGGGCAGGGATGAGGGCGCCCTTGACCTTGCCGTCGCCGTAATTCAGCCTTCAGCCTTACCAGGCGATTAATAGCGCAACCAACTCTAAAATTCGAGGAGGTGAGCGAAATCAATATATTCCGGACCCAATTGATTTATTTTTTCACCAATTAATTAACAATGTGTGCTATCACATATTAAGGAGGCGAGCAATAAGTGCAACAACGCGACCTACAATTAATTCGAATTCATCAACTTGTTGAAAATGGCAGATACCAAAGTGCTTGCGATGATCTCCATGAACTCCTGTTGAAGTATCCTGACTTTGAGGAGGCACAGCGTGAGCACGACCACGTACTAACATTGATACGCATGGATGAATGTCGTATTGAAATTTCTCAGGACGATTTCACCGAGGAAGGACCGTTGACGATTGTCGGTCTAATTGCCCTATTGATAGTTGGAATGGTTTTTGTAGTTGGGGCAATTTGGACAATCAATAACTTGTATAGAGAATCAACCGCTTCAACACACCATGGTATGATAAACCGACCTGCACTAATTTACTCTCAGGACGAGGTCTGGGTACCTGTTAGCCAGTTAATGGGGCCGATGTTCGTAGTGTTTATATTTGGTACATTGGCAATATTCTGCTCAATCTCAATGTTGAGAAAATGGAGCAACTAGATTATGAGGAGCAACCATTTGCAGGTACCCCAATGTGCCAACATAAATTGGACGTACACGACTATAGTTGGTTGGAAGAGTTCGTCTCAACGTCAACTGGAAGTGTTTTGCCATTATATCGGTTACGATGCAACATACACCGCTGTACATGATTGGAATATAGCCATAAGTAGGATAGATATTAATCATGAGACAACTGATAATCATTTGATTTATGCATCATACGGCGATTGGCACATGATAATTGGTTGCGACTTGGCAGGGATAGTAGAACAAGAAACAGATTTTGAATTCGACAATCCGTTGTATGTGTGGTCGGTAGGAAAAACTTCCGATGATTACGTGTTTTCCGTGCTGGATAATAGATATCTTTTTATAGCGCCAGTGGTCATAAAAGGTAAATTGGCAGTATCGGGATGGCACAGATATTTGCCGACTGAAACTGGATTAAAGTGCATATTCAAGGCACCAAAATTAACACCTTTCCACAGGATTTACGAGTTCTTAAAAATGTTACTAGGGGATCCAAGTTCCATTGTGAACCTCCTACAACGCATATATGACGGGATTATGCTAAGGCGAGTAAAATTGCCGGTTACCATAGATGTTTCCGAACTGAAGATCGACCCTCTTCCTACAGTCTCTATTCATACGGAGATTTATCAAACCCTGCAGTCTATAGGTTTCCCTGGAGAGCTTTGGCCAAATCCAATAATGGAGCCTACTCTTGTTCAACTCCACGATCGATAAATGAAAAAATGATTGGTAGCATATTACGGGAGAACGACGCGTGAACACGACATTCCAATTGATAGTGTTTGTTGCAACTATGGGCATTTTCTCAGGTAAATCTCGTCGCCAAGAGCCCAGTCCAACCCTGCATGATGCTATATCCAGATTGGATATCGATGAGATGAGATCATTATTGAATTCCGGAGCCGACCCGAATTTCCCAAGGCTGCCAAATCCGCCTCCTGCCGGATGCTTCCCGTTTTTTCGCAAAATCACTATGGATTTGGCAAATTCTTACGGTCCTACGCCATTGATGTTGGCCTCAGAGAAAGGGTTAGACCAGTTTGTTTTGTTGCTGCTTCAATTTGGAGCCGATCCAAACCTTTCAAATCCTAATGGAACCTCGCCCCTTATAGAAGCGGTAGTCTATCGCAGATATGCAGTTGTTTGCATGCTGCTCGAGCATGGAGCAAATGTCAACCAGACCGGCTTCAATGGGGAATCTCCTCTCATATATTCGGCACCGATTGGTGATGTTCAAATAACAGACGCACTGCTGAGATATAAAGCTGATCCGGATGTTCAAGATGGAGATGGTGGAACAGCATTGATGTATGCCGCAGCCAATGGCCACATTGAGATAGTCGCCTTATTACTGGATGCTAACGCAAATGTGGATCTGACTGACCTGGAGGGCTTGCGCGCACTTGATTGGGCCGTAAAGGAAAAACACAAAGATATCGAGGTGAAACTTCGAGCTGCAGATGTACGATAACCCTGTGTGCCAATGCACAAAGCCCAAGTGAATATGCGAAAGCTAGATAGTAAAAATGGAAATGCGGAGTCTAAGATGGAATGCTATCATTGTGATGAAGGAGGAAGGATAAAGATTGAAATTCCCTCCAAAATTTACCTCAGATACCATGTGGTTGTTTCATTTTTGTTTATTATTCCAATGTTTGCTTGGATATTAGGTCGATTTGAAGGTCAAATTGATTTTCAACTTAATCGCCTAATCATTTTGTTGTTGTATGCCTATACGTTGGGTTTGTGTCAACACACAGTCAAGTTGATCAAACCTTCTTGGAATGTATTACGTTCTGTGGCCCTTTCGATTTTGATCATATCCGTGTATTGGATGTTATTGGCGGTTGCCTATAATTGGATTTTTCCAGTGGACAACTCTGTACTTTAACTGCAAGCAGCATATGATTGATGCCACTTAATAAAGACATGTCGGGCAAAAAGTGTTCGGCTTGGAAGGCGACAGCAAATTTGGAAAGACAAAAATGCCAATGAAAGTTCCATACCAAACTATCAATGGCGAAATCCTCTCTGACATTCGAGGCGGTGACCGAAAACAATATATTCCGGAAAGGTAATTGCTGGGACAATGCCACTACAGAAAGTTTCTTCAGCTCACTGAAAAGAGAGCAAGACGTCAGGCTAAAACAGCCATATTCGATTGGATCGAAGTCTGGTACAATCGCATACGTAGACATTCAACACTCGGCTATCTGCGTCTAGAGCAATACGAACAAATCCATCTACAACCGAAGCCAATCGCTGCTTAACTATTTGGAAGTTAAATCATGGAAAGACCGAATACACGTTCTTGGGAGAGAAAGCCATGTATAAGGGCAATCTGGCACTGGCAATCATGACACTGTGTGCCGTTTGGATTTTGTGTTGCAGACTTTCTCACCCAGTTGTTGTACCGTTTATGTCATGTTCACAGGATTCAAATATTTCCAAAGAATCGCGGCGTCCATTTGTTGGTCACGTCGTTGTGCAGTTTCAAATGTCTAGCCGCAAAGATAAATTGGTGGCTCTGACCAGAGCCAATAATTTTGAAAGTGGAATGAACGAACCCTATCGACTTATGCAAAGTGATAGTATTCATTCAAAAAATGCGTCAATGATTGGGTTTGCACTCGGATTGAGCGGTTTTTCAAAGGATGGATCTACATTATTAACTGTTGGACCGGACCAGTGCCTACAACTATGGAACACCAAATCTTGGCAAATGAAGCGACTTTGGAAAGTTGCAAGGCCTAATCCCAATCAATGTGTTGCAATGTTGGCTCCAAATGGCAGAATTGTGGCTTGTTTAACGAAAACAGGTGAAGGGTTATCAGACCTTGCCGTTCGTGACCTACATGGAGATATACATAGAGTTGGATACGCAACATCAATTCTGGGGTTTTCTCACAATTGTCGCTATTTGATATACAGATCGGATTACCGGTACGCGGTCAACAGTGTATTAGATTTGCGCACGTACAAAGTTTGCCATCGGTTAGAAGTTGGTGGCGCAGCAACGGCGGTATCGTTTGACCTCCACGATAATCTGCTCGCTATTGCTAAGTGGGATGGGTCGGTCGAGGTAGTTTCTGTGCCTGGTTGGAAAGTGGTAAGTAACGGGAACTCATCACTTAGAAACATAACTTTTTTGAAGTTCTCAGCCTCTGCAGGTCACATTGCCGCATGTGACGGGAAGAATAGTGTAGTCATTTGGTCAGCAATGGGCGCCAATCTCCATAAGAGCTATGCGCTGAACGAGATAGATTTGACTGGACGTGGGTCTGGAGGTATAGAATTTTCCGATGCAAATGAAGATTCTACTCTGCTAAGGGTGCATTCTGGGGCTATTTACGAAGTCCATTTCAACTAGGGAACAATGGGGCGATGGCAACAATAAACTACTACTCAACCAACGGTCTCATAATTGGTGAAAAACCAGATGCAAGCACACGTATCGACTACCTTGCCGATGCGCTTGGGTCCGTAACGACCACAGTCGATCAGGCGTCGGCAGTCAAAAATACATATCGGTACAAGCCCTATGGCGGGCAGTTGGCAAAAACTGGTGTTGCTACCGATCCAGCATTTGGGTGGGTGGGATCGCTAGGATATCGGTTGACCGGGTTGAAATATTCAGATACCTATGTGCGAGCGAGACACTATTCAACTCAATTTGCTGAGTGGCTTGTTGCTGATCCGATTGAATTCGGTCGATTATCAAATCGATACACTTACGTGAAAGTGAATCCTACCAGGTGGGTGGATTATACCGGTAGAAAACCTGCAATGAGTGGCAATATACCATCCAACCCAAGTGGTCCAGACCTGGACCAAGATTGTTGTAGCTCCAGAAATCAGGATTGGTATTTTGGAGGCAACATGGTTGGCGTGCATTGCAAAACAGGATGGATCAGTTGTAGCGGCTGGGAGTCCATACAATGTAGACCATCGGGATCTCCCGACGAATGCAATGCCATTTTGAATAGACTTAATGATCTTGCAAACTCATGCAATAAAGGTTGTGACCAATCCAGTTTCTATCCGGACACCGCAGGATGGTCTGCCGCTACAATGTGTTGCAACAAGCCCGATGGTACTCCACAATTCTGCGGTGTAAGATGTTGCGACAGATCATTGAACGTGCCTCGCTATGGAAACATCGGCGCCATAAACTGTATAAAGTCATGCCTAATGGGGCATGAAAAACGACACCAAAGCAAAGATTGCACGAAAACAAGATCTCCTGTATCAGATTGTCGGGCCTGGAGCGTTAACTATGACGAATGCTGTGCATATAAGGATGAGATTGGATGTTTGACCGCCCTTTATTCAGGGCCATGTTCTAATTATTGGCAGATCCCGAATGACGGTCCAATTGGAAAATGTCTAAACAATGCGCATAAGTGCGGCTAATGGTGGGAGCTATGCAAATGCTTAAATATGAGATGCCAATTGAGTGTTTGGGCGAGACGAAAGGCGGCTCCCCATTGGTGAAGATATCCCGCGATTCTTTGCGGTCCCTTTTTGGTGTTTCCTGTTCATTGATGATACTGGCACAAACTGCTTTTGCGGACAGGCTAACGTGTTTTAAGATTGTTGCCCGTCAGTTAAAAATTAGTTCATACCGCGTAACCCTGAATCAAGCTCGAATTTGCGACGCTAATTTCAATATTGTGTTGGATAAGGGGACCGCAGGAACGGTCATTTCTGTCGAGGATGGAGCCATTAGTAATTCGGGCAAGCTTTGTGCTGTCTACGGTCACATGCCGTTCCCGCGTATTATGGTGTTTGAATCTAGTTCTGGTAAGATTTGCTTAGATAGGCAAGTCCGGGAATTACCGCCTGGAGGAATAATATGGGTAACCGACGACACATTAATGGTAGATGAAATCGTGGATAAACGATTAAGTGATGGGCCGTTTTATATGAGTATTTGGAAACTCAATTCTCGTAGAAGCAACTCAATGGAACTCGTGTCACGATCAAGGCAGCACATATTGCAACCAACTGTTAAGATTGGAATACGCTTGTTGGCTGCTATCGCAAATGACATTGAGGCTATGGGATATCGCCTAGTACCAAGGACAGAATGGATTGACGTGTTTCTTGAAGGCGTATACGGTGACGTTTCTAGTAAGGGTACGGCTGCATTCTGGGCCGATATCAAATATAATTCCTACAGCAAGGATGCTTATCCTAAGTACGATGCGTCCTTTAAGCCTGATGGGTTAATCGTCAAACAGCTAAATGGATCGGATACCATCAAAATCCCCTGTAATAAGCCATGGATTGTGAGAATTGTTGGTGATGTATTGCTCATTGGACAGTCCACATGGGATAAACAATCAGATCCATCATTTATGCGAGAGCGAAATAGAAAGGTGATAATTTACGATCTAAATCCATTGAAGAAATCAGGTGTCTTGGATGCTGACTTCATAATCATTGCGCCGACATCTTGAATGGAATTCGAGAGGATTAGATCTACTGTTATACTTTTTGGAGGCAGATTGGGATATTTTGCCCCAACGGAATGGGAGAGAATGGCGTCTGCAATATAGATTTGTATCGACGGCCCGATGTGCTGAAAAATCGGTTGCAATCACAAATGGTTCGATATTGATGGATGTATTGAAGGCATGCATCTTTAGACTCCATAACTGAAATACGCGTGCAGTACAAACCGTTGAAAGGGTGTTCTGCAAGGACATGAGTTTCCGAAGTTGAATCATTGTCATGAGGATTCCTGTCGGGTTATGGGCCCGCGAGTTTACGCCAATTTGATAATCATTCCAAGTGGTTGAAATTCAGACCCCATTCAGTAACTAGGGAAATTGGACTTTTTGAGATTCAGAAAGGCACGGCGAATAAAATGGCAATCACAAACTACTATACGGCACCTGGTGGGATCCTTGGCGAAAAAGTTGGTGTCAACACACGAACGGATTACCTAACGGATGGCCTGGGTTCCGTAAGCGCGACTTTAGACCAAGGTTCAAGTGTACAGAACACCTATCGGTACAAACCCTTTGGTGGATTGTTTGTAAAAACGGGACTTGGTAATGACCCCGTGTTTGGGTGGCGCGGAGCGAATTCACTAAAAGTGGAATCGGCTAAATACGCGGAGATTTTTGTAATTCAGGGAAACACGAGCACGTTATTAGGGGCTTGGGATAACTCGTCCGCAACCAAGTCCTCTGCAAATAACATACGTAGTTCTTCATCATTAATTGTGCAGGGAGCTCATGTATTCTGTACCGGATGCAAAGATTCAACGCCACCTTGTAACATACCAAACCTCCCAGGAATAGACTACATGCTGTGCAAGTACGTTGGTAACATATTGGCTGAACTGGCTACGAATATTTTTGGAAATAGCGATTCGAACCTATGTGCGTGTAGCTTGCAATTCCAAGGTAAGGTCACCATTACGATTAACTCGGGATGCTTTGAGTCTACCGGTTCGTCAAGTCTGATGCCAGTGTGCTTGCTTCCGAAGGGGCTTAAGATCTCGTGCTCAAATCTGCAATACTCGTTGGCCCGTAGTTGCGGCCAAATGGCAAATTGCAAGCCGATATGCAGTCCAAATGTAACCACAACCCCATACAATCCGAATCCCATGCCGTCTCCGTCAGGGCCGATTAGTGGACAGAGTGGTGCAGTCACAGTTAAGCTGTCGAATCTAGTTGCGACAATGGTGGTAAACGCAACAATGAAAGTTAGGAGTTGCGTTGGCAATCCTAAGCGGGCAAGTTGTCCCGATCAAAATCAAGGTGCGTTGTGAAGATTGGCCAAATTGAGGTCGATCATTAAGAACCGCAACTATCGCAGAAACTATGAAGGAGAGCAAAGTGTTGAAGCTGACAAAAAAAATAAGTGAGTCCGCATATAGAATTTGTTCTATGATTGGTATGGCCGTAATACTTGCGCTTTTGCTGCACGTTGTGACCCGCTCAAGTGTGGAGAGTCATGCCAGTCAAGTGCGGGACGTCATCCGAGCCCACAGGTTTGAATTGGTTGATTCGAAGAATCGACCTGTTGCCATAATCCGACCAGGAGATATTGGCGGTGCAGAAATTGAACTCATGTCTCGAACTGATAAGAAGAAAATGCACATTGTGTGCTCTGGTTCGGCATCGTTTATCTCAATGACCAATCCACAAGGGACTGGTGATATTATAATTGAGTCTTGGGATACAGGTTCAAGCATTCAAGTTCGCGATACCAAGGGACATGCACGCGCAAGAGTTGCTGCATGGGCACCGTTATTTGGCTTTGTTACTTATAACGCAGATGGTATCAATGAAGTCAATTCATCTCAACCAATTGACAGGCGCTGATTAGACCGCGTTCTACGGCTGTTGGCCAAAGTGGACAAGGGGCATTTTTTTCTGTGTCCATGTGTGAGTGCCGACGGGCCCTGTGTGCCAACATAAAATGAGAAAACTTACTATAAGTACAGCCTACAAAAAACAGGGCGGGGCTGGATCCCATTACATGGGATAATACAAAATTGCCAATGAAAGCCCGATACCAAACTATCAATGGCGAAATCCTCTCAGAAATCAGGAGCTGGATCGCAGCCCCCTCCCCAATTCCTCAACCTGTTGACAATAATCGACCCACGAACGCATAATCTCATATAACTCCCCGACCAAGGAATGAGGCATTCATGGCGAGCGTAACGCTCAAGGATTTGACGAAGGAATTCAAAGAGGTTATCGCGGTCAACAAGGTCAACCTCGAAATCCGGGATAAAGAGTTTCTGGTCCTCGTGGGACCGTCTGGATGCGGAAAAACAACCGCCCTCAGAATGATCGCCGGATTGGAAGAAGCTACGGGCGGTGAAATCCTCATTGGCGACCGCGTGGTGAATGATGTCTCCCCCAAAGACCGCGATATCGCCATGGTCTTTCAGAATTACGCGCTCTACCCCCACATGTCGGTCTATGAGAACATGAGCTTCGGCTTGCGGCTGAAACGAACTCCTACGGGCAAGCCATGGCCTATAAACGCTAAACGTACGTTTACCTCAGAAGAGATCAACAAACGCGTCACAGAGGCTGCACACCTGCTCGATCTGGATACCCTACTGCAGCGCAAGCCAAAGCAGCTCTCCGGTGGGCAGCGCCAGCGTGTGGCCCTTGGTCGAGCCATTGTTCGCGAGCCAAAAGTTTTCCTCATGGACGAACCGCTCTCCAACCTCGACGCAAAACTTCGCGTTCAGACTCGCGCCGAATTGATCAAGCTTCACCGGAGACTTCAAATCACGACCGTCTACGTCACGCACGACCAGGTAGAAGCGATGACCATGGGAGATCGAATTGCCGTGATGAACGGTGGAGTGGTCCAACAGTGCGATACGCCGTTGAACCTCTACAACACTCCGGCGAACAAGTTTGTCGCAGGATTCATCGGCTCGCCGGCAATGAACTTTTTACCAGTGACGCTTACGTCGGAGAACGGCAAGATCCTCGCAAAGGGCGATTCAATTTCCGTCACACTCGACGATGCGCACTCTGGTAAAGCGGCGGCATATATTGGCAAGGATGTGATCTTTGGGATACGCCCGGAAGACCTGGCCGATCCCAAACTTTCGGCTGCTGGCGCAAAAATTGACCAGACCATTAACGCAGAAGTCGACGTCGTTGAGCCTCTTGGCAGTCATATTCAAATGTATCTAAAGGCGGGCTCCTCGCAGATCATCGCGATGCTTGACAGCAAGACGGAACTAAAGCCCGGCGACAAATCCAGCTTCGGAATTAATATGTCCAAATGCCACCTGTTTGACACGGAGTCGGAACTGGCCATTTTCTAACAGCCAGTTCCGAACATGGTCGACCTAATGTCCTCCAGCGCCCACGGGTTCATTGACGGCGAACTCGGCATAAGCGACTTCACCATGCTGTGTGAGGTCGAGGCCGGTCTCTTCTTCCCCCTCGCTAACGCGAAGGCCCATAACAGCCTCAATGCCTTTACCCAGCAGGTAAGTCATTCCGCCAGCAAATACCAGGGCAATACCAATGGCAACACACTGTTTGCCGAGCAGCGCCCCGCCGCCTCCGTAGAACAAGCCATTCGCGCCGGCGGAGTTGACGGCGATCGAAGCAAACACGCCGGTTGCAAGGGCGCCCCAGATTCCCCCGACACAGTGCACGCCAAAGACATCGAGGGCATCATCGACGCCGAACTTTGTCTTCCATTTGATCGCGCGGAACGAGATAACGGAAACAAGGGCGCCAATCGCCATGGCGGGCATGGGTCCGACAAATCCAGCGGCGGGCGTGATGGCGACAAGGCCCGCGACGGCGCCCGTTGCGACCCCCAATGCAGTCGGTTGCCCAAACGATTTCCACTCGATGAGCGCCCAGACCAGCGCAGCAGTCGCCGCGGCGATGTGTGTAGCGACAAACGCGCTGCCAGCGAGTCCATTAGAACCGATAGCGCTGCCGGCGTTGAAGCCGAACCACCCGAACCAGAGCAATCCCGTACCGACCAGTGTCATGGTAAGGTTGTGCGGACGGGAATCCTCTGCCCCACTGATGTTTCGCTTGCCGAGAAGTTTTGCGAGGACCAGCGCGGAAATCCCGCTGGAGATGTGAACGACCGTACCGCCAGCAAAATCGAGGGCGCCGAGGTTCCTGAGGTAACCGCCCTCACCCCAGACCATGTGGGCGAGTGGGCAGTAGACAAGAATGCTCCAGAGCGAAATAAAAACGAGGTACGAACTGAACTTCATGCGATCCGCAATCGCGCCGCTGATCAGCGCGGGCGTGATGATGGCGAACATCATCTGATAAACCATGAAGACCTGATGCGGAATAGTGGCCCCGTAAAACGTATAGGGCTCCTGCCCAACATGATTGAGCCCGAGCCAGCTAAATCCGCCCACGAACGCATTCCCGGTGGAGAACGCGAGGCTGTATCCAATCACCGTCCAGAGAACGGTGATCACCGCCATCGCCATAAACGACTGCATCAGCATGTTGAGGACGTTCTTGGCGCGAACCATGCCGCCGTAAAATAGCGCGAGGCCGGGCGTCATCAGCAAAACGAGGGCCGCCGAAGCGAGCATCCACGCGGTATCGCCTGTATCGAGTTTGGGTGCTGCAGGAGCGGTCTGGGCGGAAGCAAATGAGGTGATCGAGAGTGCTGCAACGGTTAACATGAGGCGAAAAATGACGTGGATTGGGCGTACAGCGACCTTGGTTGTCAAGGCATGATCCTCCATGGATATGCTTTTTTATGCCGTGTTTTCGGCATTGATCTTCGTAGACCAGAAACGGGTTGCGATTAACCGGGTCGAGTATTGCACGTAAACGACCCGGCTAATGATTTTGCGTCAGGAGATGGCAACATCTCCGTCTTCGCCAGTACGGATTCGAATAGCTTCGGTGACAGGAATAAGAAAGATCTTTCCGTCGCCAATTTCACCGGTGCGGGCTGCCGTGGCGATGGTCTCCGCGACCTTGTGCGCCTCATCATCCTGCACAACAATCTCCAACTTGACCTTCTGGATGAGGTTCACGGTGTATTCTGCCCCACGATAATGCTGCGTGAAGCCCTTCTGCTTACCGGAGCCACGAACTTCCGTAACCGTCATGCCCTTGACCCCGATATCCGTCAGCGCAGCCTTCACATCGTCAAGTTTCTGCGGCCGGATGAGCGCTTCTACCTTCGTCATATTGTTCTCCTTTGAGTGGTGGATGTCGGCCGTCTAACCACCGTCGCCCACCCTGTTCCCAATGTGTTTGTCCATCCCATTATGAATTGCACCGTCGAATTTCACATCATCGGCGGATATCAGAAAGTCTATTTCGGTGGATTAGATTACGCCAACCACGCGGCGGTTGATGTCCCCCATAGATTTTTTGGCGTCCCTTTTTGTTGTAGGGAGTTCCCTTTTTCTAGTAGGGAGTTCCCTTTTTCTAGTAGGGAGTTCCCTTTTTGTCGCAGGGACTTCCCTTTTTCTAGAAGGGAGTTCCCTTTTTACTCCACGGAGTGCCCTTTTTACCGTAGGGACTTCCCTTTTTCTAGTAGGGAGTTCCCTTTTTGTCGTGGGGAGTTCCCTTTTTACACCACGAAGTTCCCTTTTTGTAAGAGGGCAATCCATTTATCTCTGTGGGAGATCAATCCTCTGTCGCAAGGATATCGTAAGCTGCTCGCGGACGATATCCTTCGCAACGGGGAGATCGCCCTAAATGTCCGTACTGGTCTTCATTACAGCAACGGGTTCCGCCGATGATCCATGCGTATCAAAGTGCGAAGGACCGCTGGGAATGGCGGACGGTTGGAGCACGTATTCCGGGTAAGCGGGAATGCCATGTTCGTGAATGTCGAGCCCTTCCAGTTCACCTTCCTTCGAAACACGCAGAACGCCAAGCGCCTTGACACCATACATCAACCCAAGCGCAACAGCAAACGTTGCAACCGTCACGATGGCGCTCCCAATAACTTGAACCGTCAGCAAGCCCCATCCGCCGCCATAAAACAGACCCGTAAGGCGAGCAGCGCTACCGTCGGCGCCGAGGCTGGTCGCTGCACCGTAGCTGCCACTTGCAAATAGGCCAAGCGAAAGCGTTCCCCAGATGCCACAGAACCCGTGAACGGGCACCGCACCAATCGGGTCATCAATGCGAAGCCATTCCAGGACATTCACTCCAACAACAACAATGACACCAGCGACAGCGCCAAGTAGGATTGCCCCCGTAGGAGTAACCCAATAACACGGACAGGTGATAGCTACCAGACCCGCAAGGAAGCCGTTGACAGTGAAGCCCAGGTCCCACTTCTTAGTCTGAGGAAATGCGTAAATCATGGCAACGAGTCCGGCGCTGCAGGCGGCCAGCGTGGTGTTTGCAGCAACTCGTCCGATACCCTGGAAGTCCATTGCCGAGAGCGTGCTGCCCGGGTTAAATCCGTACCATCCAAACCAGAGGATCAGGCCACCGGTCGCCGCAATGACAAGATCGTGCGGGAGCATGGGGCCTCCGCCGTCGCGTTTGAATTTGCGTCCAAGTCGAGGTCCAAGGACAATGGCTCCGGCCAGCGCGATAAATCCACCAATGGTGTGCACCACCGTCGAGCCAGCGAAGTCGTGGAATCCGGTACCGAGTGCCGGAAGCCAGTGACCGGCGCTGCCCATCGTTGCCAGGAAGCCATCCGGTCCCCACGCCCAGTGACCAATGATCGGGTAGATGAAGCCAGAAACTCCAACGGAGTAGATAAGGTCTCCAACAAACCCCGTTCGACCAATCATGGCTCCAGACGTAATCGTGGAACACGTGTCAGCAAACGCAAACTGGAAGAGCCAGAACGCGAGGAAGGCAACTCCCGATGATTCATATGTCTCAGGCGCGCCTTGGAGGAAGAACCAGTGCAAACCTATGAAACCGTTGCCATGGCTAAACATAAATGCAAAGCCAAATGCAAAGAAAAGCAGTCCGCAGAGGCAGGTATCTACAATACACTCCATGAGAACATTAACCGTTTCACGGGATCGGCAGAAACCAGCTTCGAGCATTGTAAAGCCAACCTGCATAGCAAAAACTAAGAACGCTGCGAGCAATACCCAGACTGTATTTAGCGGGTTGACGATGTCGTTACCCTTGAGAATAGGGTCATCGGCGTGTGCTGCGGTTCCGGTGAATGACGCTACGATCGCGAAGACCGTAATCAGAATGGCCAGTGCGGTGACCTTGCCCAGCAACAGTGCGCCACCGAACTTACGCCATTCCGGATCTTGTAGGCGTCCCCAGAGTCGGGCAAATTTGTTTTCTCTTACGGATATGGAGCTCATTGCAAAAAGTCCTTCCTCTCCCAATTTGGCTTGGCCGCGTCAACTATGTGCGCGGGTTGCAAATGGGATGATCAAAAGTGCGGGGGTGAACCGCATCGCGATTGTCCGACGGTCAACGCTGATCTCGTCGGTGCAACTTGATTGATTTAGGGGATGGGACAATGGCTTGCAACTGCGATGTTGCGAACCGGGATCGGTATTATCCGATCCCGGTTAGATTGCTTTCGGTGAATTTAGTACTTGATTACGCCAGATATTGAGATTGTGTCCTGAGTTTTGCTTCCACCACCACCACTTGGGAAGAAGTTTGTTCCGGCATGGTCATGTCTGAACTCAAGTCGACTCAAAAAGCTCGCCCCCCAGGACTTTTCGAAAGTCACCGTGGCTTCGTTTATGTTCTGTGCGGCGCCTGTTCGAAGTCCGTTGGTATCTTCAAAATGTTCAAGCCGTACAGCAATGGCTTTCTCACCCTGAAGCTGGTATCGGCCATAAATCGCCTGACCGCTCCAATGCCCACCAGCCATACCGGGCTTTGAAGCAGTTGCATAGTCAACGTTCGCGCCAAGCTTTATAATTGGCGAAAGATTGAACGTGCCTACCATTTCTAGCAATTGGACGTTAAGGTTCGCCGGAAGGCCTGCTCCCACCGATTCATCGCCTCCGAGGTAGTTAAATATCAAGTTAACCTTCGGATTAGGAGTAAATGAAAGTGAGGCTCCTAATGACTTGCCGCCATTATCCTCTTCCACATTGTTCCAACCATTCACAATGTATAACCCGCCTGTAACTGTCTTGGTAAGTGGGGCCGAAAATCGCACCCCAGCATGGTAGAAAGGAATGGCGTAGTTAAAGAGCAGGGATCGGGAATAGTTGTCATTGCTGGGACTTTCGATGACTTCCAAGCCGAGGAACGTAACGAACTTGCCAAAGTCAATTGTTACTGGAGTCTTGCCTGTGGTAACGTACGTACCATACACTTGCTGAAGGTACTTGTACGTATTTGCGGAGCCTGGTTCCGTGGCGTGGACAAGGTCCGCGGTCTTACCGACGGTTCCAGTGAGCGTAAAGCCGATGGGAATTTTTTTGCTCGGTTCTCGCGTAATATTGACTTCAGCAAGGCTAAAACTAAACGCGTCATTCTTGACATCAAATGAGCGTCCTCCGGTGGCAGCCCCGACCGGTGCATGGTTAAAACCGTATTGGTAATAGAAATCCAAAAGGCCCTTTATGGTGATCTTGCCACCCGTATCAGGTTCCGGTTTAGGATCATCGGCGCGTGAAACAGAGGAGAGGCACATTCCGAATACAACTGGTACAGCCACTAACCACGACGTCTTGGTAAAGCTTTTCAAATCGATTTCCTCCTAAGGATAGATGGACCGTCTGGAAATGCCATATGTCACAACGGGAACAAAAATTCCCGGTGACAACAATTGCAATTTCTAACAGTGTGGATCTTTAGCACAGTCGATTCCATCATTGGAATTGACCTGAGGAGGTGTCCACAGTCATGGAGAAGTGGTATGGACTGTGGTGGCGACGTCGGCGTCGCGAAGAAAATGACTTACATTTGAAGGAGTAATGCCAACTACGTGCGACTTAACGCTTTACGGCTGCGTTCATCTCGTCCGCCATGATAATGGCGTCCGCGACTTCTTTTAAGGATCGGGAAGCGGAAAGGCTCTGTGCTTGCAGCCTTCTGAATGCTTCGCGTTCGGTTAAATCAAATTTCTCCATGAGGATAGATTTCGCACGACCAACTTGCTTTCGGGTCTCCATCTGATCTTGCAGAGATTCAATCTCTCCCTCAAGGGCCATCAGTTCCCTATACCGCGCAAGCGCTATCTCAATTGCAGGAACCAATTCTTGCTTGCGGAAAGGCTTCACAAGGTAAGCCAGAACTCCGGCTTCAGTCGCCTGTTCCACCATATTCGCTTCAGAGTACGCGGTTAACAGCAGCACCGGAGCCAAACGCTCTTTATTTATGACGCTTGCCGCTTCCAGTCCAGTCATCTTCGGCATCATGATGTCGAGAATTACCAGATCCGGCTTTAGGCTTCGCGCCATAAAACAGGCGTCTGATCCATTGTCTGCTTCGCCGATGATCTCATGGCCGATCTCTTCGAGCATTCCTCGAAGGTCCATCCGGATGAGAGGCTCATCGTCCGCGATCAAAACTCTGCCCTGAAGCATTCGTTGCCCCACCTATATGGATTATCCCGCTTCAAATCGTTGACGATTCCAGTAACAAAAAAGACGTACCTTTTCGAAATAACTTCGAACCGGTCCGCCTGTCAAGGGAAACTCCAGAATCGCAATGAGCGGAATTCATACCTTCTTCAGGACGGAAAACGTACTGGCAAACTGCAGCGTTCGCCGACCTAAATGTACTCAAATTGCAACTCCATTATATCGTTTCGTTTGATAAATGTCAACAGTGTGTTAACATATGTCAAGTAACTCGATCAAATTGGTCAACCATTACCCTTGATTGGCGCTTTTCACTCGCGCAAGTGATTCCGAGGTTCAGTTCTTGATTCTCCCCCTTCTCATTGATCAAAAATCCTATTGCGGATATCGGCCTGTAGATTTATTTCTGACGTTTAGTGATGTTGAGGATATCCTGCAGGCAAAACAACCACGTAAGATAACACTGTTGCTCGACCTGATCACAGCAATTCGGCTACCTCCGTTCCCACAGATGGCAACCAGAGGCCGAAATTGCGGATGGAACGGTGTTGGACTTGGCGCCTATGATGCCTGGTCATGGGAGCTTGAAAACAATCCGGGCATCAAACTGCAGGATATCAAGCGAGCAAAGAGATTCCGAGCTTCTCGAAATGAATTAGTAGGCGCCATAGCAAATGTTGCAGGTTCAGGAAACATAACATACCAACGCAAATTATTTTCGGCAACTAACCACCTAAACAATGAGATTGACTTACTTCTCCAGATTCAGAGGAACAAGCGCCTTTCGGACTTGGACACGCGAGATATTCTCATAGAAGCTCGATTGGCGTTGCAGTGGGCCGCCGAATGTCTTGAACAGGCGCTCTATTCCCTCGTGCCGACAGCCCAGATGGCCGCACTTACGAGCCCATCTCAAGTTGACCCAACCTCGCTCGACGTGATCGAAATTGTGTATGCTGCTCGAACTGGAACCACTCACCTCAGAAGGCTGGCTGCAGAAAAACTGATCCCGGTTCAATCACCAGAAGCCAACTCTGCGATGATGGAACTGTTATTTGACGCTGATCTAACCACCCGGTCGATTGCCGCATTCAGATATGTTACAACGGACGCCACTGACTCGCGAGGTGCATTCGGCAGAATGTTGGAATCAGAACGCACTGAATGGCGTGAATTTGCAAACGCATTCCTCACTGTTAGGCCCCTTATCAATCGATAAACGGCGGGATGTAATCGCCGTGCGCAGTTATCAATTCGTCTACCATCGCCCAGATCTTATCTAGAGGCAGTTCGCAAGCCGTGTGAGGGTCGAGCATAGCCGCGTGGTAAACATACTCGCGCTTACGAGTGATGGCTGCCTCGACCGTGAGCGACTGAACATTAACGTTTGTCATGATGATCCCGGCCAACTGAGGTGGGATTGCACCGATCTTTGTCGGTTGGATGCCGTTTTTGTCGACCAGGCAGGGGACTTCCACGCAGCAGTCATCAGGCAGGTTGGTGATTAATCCCCCATTTCGAACGTTGCCGTATACAACTCTGGGAATGTTTGATTCCATGCTGTGAATGATCAACGAACCGTACTCTTCGCTGCGCTTTATCTCAACGGGGTCCGGACCTTCAAATTTTTCGCGCATCTCGTGCCACCCATCAATCTGCTTGATACAACGGCGAATGTACTCATCGAGGGGTACGTTGAAGTCATGGACTAACTCCGGGTTAGTTGCCCGAATAAAGTGCGGGCAGTACTCAGCAAAATGTTCACTGCTCTCTGTTACAAAATATCCCAGTCGCTTGAGCATTTCATATCGAACCAGATTGGTTTCCGGCGCTCTTCCGTCTTCTCCTAATTTTCGGATCATCGGATAGAGGTCTTCCCCGTTCCGCTCGAACTTTAGATAGAATGCCATGTGGTTGATACCAGCGCAGAGATAATTTATCTCTCCGATCGGAACTCCGATATCCCCGGCAAGCTGCTTTGCAGTCCCCTGTACGCTGTGACAGAGCCCGATGGACCGAATACTGGAAGCCAGATTGATCGCCCAGCACAACATCGCCATCGGATTTGTGTAGTTTAGTAAGAGTGCGTTCGGGCAGAGTTCCTCCATGTCTCGACAAATATCAAGCGCAACAGGAATCGTGCGTAGTCCACGCATGATTCCACCAATCCCAAGCGTATCCGCAATAGTCTGGGTCAGTCCGTACTTCTTAGGAATCTCAAAGTCAATTACAGTAGATGGTTCGTAACCACCGACCTGGATCATGTTGATAACGTAGTCGCTACCCGCAAGGGCTTCACGTCGATCTGTGTGGGACGCGATTGTTGGACTGGCGCCAACCGCTTCTGCGACCTTTTTTGCCACCACTGTGGACACGCGCAATCGCTCTGCATCAATATCCATGAGTGAAATGTGTGATTGCGCCAGTTCCGGGAACCCGAGAATGTCTCCAAGCAGGTTTTTTGCAAACACGGTGCTGCCCGCACCGATCAACGTAATTTTTGGCAAGTATTTGTCTCCGTACGACAACTTGATGTGATAGTTTTGAGTTTGACGCAATCGCCCACCATTCCTCTAATGTCTGTAAAGAGGAAAGTATCAGCTAATGCCGGAATACATCATTACAGAACCAATTAAGTCGTATCTTGGAGATTAATATGAAATTGCTTAAACCAATCGGAACGCTGGTCGCCTTATTTGCGTTGGCAATCGGGCCCCAATTAGCACATTCACAGGAAAAACAGCCTAAACCGCAGGTTCTGCGGCCAAAATACGAGCCGCGTGACGACCATGACCCCGATGGAATTGGAATCTTCTACATGGACCGCGAGATCGCCCAGGTAATGGGACATCAGGCGGCCGACTGGCTGGATCGACCAGAACGGGAAAAGGAAGAAGCTCCTACTTTGCTTGTCAAATCACTGAGGCTAAAACCGGGAATGGTAGTTGCAGATATTGGCGCGGGCAGTGGATACCTTTCGTTCAAAATGGCAAAGTTCATCGCACCGGGCGGTAAGGTTTATGCGGAAGATATCCAGCAGGAAATGCTCGACATTGTAAAAAGTAAGGCCAAATTGCAAAAGGTGACAAATGTTGTACCTTGGATGGGAACCGTCACTGATCCAAAATTACCTGCCTCTTCTGTAGATTTGATGATCATGGTTGACGTCTACCACGAGTTTGATCACCCATATGAAATGATTCAAAATATGGTGAAGTGCCTGAAAAAAGGCGGTCGAATTGCGTTTGTGGAATATCGAAAAGAAGACGAAAGTGTCCCGATTAAACCGTTACACAAAATGTCGGAGAAGCAGGTTAAGAAGGAGATGGCCCTGTTCCCACTAAAATGGGCCCAGACTATTCACGTACTTCCGAGGCAGCACATTATTATTTTTGAGAAGATCTAAGGAGTTCGGTCAGAGTAACCGGTTCCAGGCCTTTGCTTCGCAGTCCATCGATGATGGCTGGAAGTTGAGTAATCGTCCGGGACCGGTCGAAATTTCCATGAATGGCCCCATCATGCAATAGGATAATGTCGCCCGGTCGCGCTTGGTTCACTACCCGTGCGGTAAGAACTGCTGGGTCTTTCTCTGATTCTTTGTCGAATGCGATTGACCAAATGACTGTTTTCAAGCCAGCTTTGTCGGCGAGATCAATAAGTGAATTTGTAACACGGCCCCTTGGCGGTCGAAAGAAATGAGCTTCCACTCCCGCAGATTTCAGCAGCCGATTGCACTCGATTATCTCCGCCTGTTGCTCCCTTTGGCTCATCGATTCAAGGTGACCATGAGTCATAGAATGGTTTCCAATATCATGTCCCTCTATTATCTCCCGTTTCAACAGTTGTTTGTTCCCTTTGATCATCTCTCCACAAACAAAGAATGTCGCATGAATACTCTTTGTTTTCAGGATGCCCAGAATTGTGGGTGTGTATCGAGAATCGGGTCCATCATCAAACGAGATAGCAACATTTTTCCGAACCGTTGAAACCGAGGAGATTAATCGACCAGACGACTTTGCGCGCCAGCGGTCCATCAGACTAATTCCAGACCACGGCGTGACCAGAGTTAACGTAATAAAGAATAGAAACAAAATCAGATAAGGCAATGGTTTCCACCGATAGCGTTCGGCGGGTAGACTCTTGAGGGTTCCTTCGGGAGGTTCAGTTTGGCTCATTTCGATTGCTACAAATGTACCGCATTTGACCTCGAACAACAATGTTGCACTTCGGGCAAGGCGAATCCGCGCAGTAAGAAGGATGCCTTTGCCGTCGTGGAAACGTTAGGTGCGAGCACGTTATGCTTTCGAAATCATTTTCGAGAGCCACTGCTCTATCGCATGTTTCATCCGGAGAAATCGCAGCGCGAACCCACACCAATAATCAGACATTTAACGTCACATGTCGAAGTCGAAATCATAAATGATGGCGCCAAAAGCGCATCTACTGAAAGGGATAATCATGGCAGATAGGACTGTTGTACTTGAAACAAGCAAAGGGGAAATTCGCTTCGAACTCGATGAGGAGCATGCACCCATTACCACAGCCAACTTCGCCGGGTTGGTTGAAAAAGGCTTTTACAATGGCCTGAAATTCCACCGATTTGTATCGGGTTTTGTCATTCAGGGTGGCGATCCGGCCGGCGATGGCAGCGGCGGATCAGGTAGGACCATTCCGCTTGAGGTCACTGGCAAGCACAAGCATGGTCAAGCCGGTACCGTCGCAATGGCGCGCAGTCAGCATCCGGACAGCGCTTCCTGCCAGTTCTACATTACCCTTGCAGACGCATCATTCCTGGACACGCAGTACGCAACTTTCGGCGCCGTCACTTCAGGATTGGACGTAGTTCAAACCCTTCGAGAAGGCGATGTTATGACGAAAGTCTATCTCGCCTGACGCAACAAATTGGCTATTCGTTGCGTAAACCTTACTAATGGTATACTTTAAGTCAGGTTTATTTGGACTGACATACAAGAAGGGTCAAACAACGAGTGTCAACTCGCGAAGCACGGTTTGGGGACTTGAGCGTAGTCGATCTTATTGGCAACACGCCACTGATTCGAATGCGCAGAATCATTCCCAAGAATCGAAACGTAGAGATATACGCAAAGGCCGAGTGGTACAATCCGGGCGGGTCCGTCAAGGACAGACCTGCCCTCAACATGATTCTTGAAGGTGAGCGTACCGGGGCGCTCACTCACAACAAGGTAATCCTCGATGCCACGTCTGGAAACACGGGAATCGCTTACGCGATGATCGGCGCGGCGTGCGGGTACAAGGTTAAGCTCTGCATTCCGATGAACGCCAGTGAAGAGCGAAAACGCCTTCTTACTGCATTCGGCGCGGAACTTATTTTGACGGATCCCAGGCAGAGTTCTGATGGCGCGATTATCGCTGCCCGGGAACTCTATGCGAGTAGCCCTGGCAAATATTTTTACCCGGATCAATACAACAACCCGGCCAACTGGCAGGCGCATTATCAGACCACTGGTCCAGAGATTTGGCGACAGACCCGTCAACGCATAACACACTTTCTAGCCGGCCTGGGAACCAGCGGAACGTTCATGGGCGTGGGCAAGTTCTTACAAAAGAATGCTCCTCACGTCGAACGTATCTCTATGCAACCCGATTCCCCATTCCATGGATTGGAAGGGATGAAGCATATGGATACGTCTATCGTCCCTGGGATTTATGATCGATCGCTGGCTACAAAAGAAGTGGAAGTTCGGACAGAAGTCGCATACGAAATGGTGAAACGACTGGCACGAGAAGAGGGAATTCTAGTAGGAATTTCCGCCGCGGCCAATCTGGTAGCCTCGTTGAAGGTTGCCGAAGAGTTGACGGAAGGTGTCATTGTAACGATCTTCTGTGACAACGGAGACAGGTATCTGTCTGAACGATTTTGGAGAGAAGAGAGTGACGATCCATCTATCTGATGTACTGCTGAGGGATATTCATACCCATGCCGAGAGAGACTATCCCCACGAATGCTGCGGTGTGATGGTAGGTTCGGCGAAGGGCGACGAAAAGACTGTTCTCTCTCTGGTTCAAGCCACAAACGTACATGAAGATGGTCATGAACGCAGGTATTTGATTTCGCCGAACCAGCTTCTGGAAATCGACATATCCGCACGATCAAAAGGCGAAACAATCGTTGGGATTTATCACAGTCATCCCAACCATCCTGCCATTCCAAGTGGATACGATCAGGATTGGGCATGGCCGTGGTACAGCTACATCATCGTCTCGGTTATGGACGGCAAAACGGCTAACACAACATCCTGGGTTTTACAAGATGATCGTTCAAAATTCGATGCCGAAGAGATTAAGATTCAAGCGTGATGACATACAAACTGAGGAGCCATAAATGTCCGTCAAGATATTAATACCAAATGCTCTACAAAAATATACCGGGTCGGAAGAAGATGTGGAAGTTGAGGCTTCTACGGTAGATCAAGCTCTGGCAGCGTTAAACGACCGATTTCCCGAGGTAAAAAAGCATCTCTATGGTCCAGACGACAAGTTGAGACCATTTGTCAACGTCTACGTCCGCAACGAGGACATGCGAACTATTCAGGGTGGCGCCACACCCCTGGTGGATGGTGATGAACTTACCATTGTTCCTAGCATAGCTGGTGGAGTGGACAGCGTCGTAGAGGACAGGTTTAAGGCAGAGAGTCTCTCCAACGAAGAGGTTCTGCGATATAGCAGGCACTTGATTATGCCGGAAGTCGCACTGGATGGTCAGAAGAAGCTTAAAGCCGCCAAAGTGCTCTGCATCGGCGCAGGCGGCCTCGGCAGCCCGCTCACGATGTATCTTGCGGCTGCTGGCGTCGGAACCATTGGAATTGTAGACTTTGACGTCGTGGACTACACAAATCTACAGCGACAGATCATTCACGGAACCGAAGACGTTGGCAAGTCCAAACTAATCTCCGCTACAGAAACACTGAAAAGTATAAACCCGTACGTCAAGGTAATCGGTTATAACGAGATGATCTCTTCGGAGAACGCGCTCGACATTATCAAAGACTACGACATTGTCATTGATGGCACTGACAACTTCCCGACCCGGTATCTTGTG
>JBDUAM010000282.1:0-8900 GCA_040004655.1 Chthonomonadales bacterium
CCAATAAATCTCTTCCAACAACGATAGAACCGACTCTTCTCGGGCAGCCAGAATCCCTTCTGCTTGGTCAGCTCCCAGAATATCCTCAAAGGCGACCATTTCGTCCGGCGCCGTGCCCCCGAATCGACCGCTGAACCCTGCTCGAAGCTCGTTGACGATGGCGTTTCGTGCCCTTTCGACATCAACTCCGTGTGTCTCCATTTTCGATGTGCAACTATCACAGAGGCAGAGGGAAAGGAGAAATCGATGAACGGGTCCAAGCTCCATTCCAGCTTTGGCGTGGTGTCCCGAGTGCTCCATTCCCATAAAGCCAAGGGATTCTAATTCAATGGTGTCGATTTCTGATCGCTCGGAGAGGCTGCGAACCAATCCGATGGTATACGCACGAACATCGGGATTGCTGGGACAGAGCCCGAAAGGATAGCGGTCGCCAAAGGCATTCTGGACGGTGCATTTCGGATAGGTGGTACCGAGCCGGGTGTTGTGGTGCAGAACGGTCCACGCGTGGACTTTCACGCCTGCTTTGTGTGCTGATTTGCAGATTTGTTCTAAAGGGTCCTCTTTGTCACAGAGGTCGCTGAGGACAGGTTGTATGACGTGCCCGATAAAGTGGGATGGCTCGGGATGGAAATAGAGCACACCATCTTCGCCATGGTAGACCGCTCGTTTGGGGTTATGCGGACAAAGTGCGCGAATATTGTGGTACGCAGAGGCCACGCTCACGCCATTCAGCCCGGCTGCCGCGACTCGATCCGAGACGAGGTCATACCCTTCGTCTTGAAAGTCCCACGGATAGGCCCAGATTGCGGAGTACATGGCGGTTTGCAGACCTCTTGGACGGCGGGTTGAAAGCAAAAGGGATTTCGCCAATGCGGAGCGAAATCCCTCTCTTTTTGCGATGTGCCATTTGTGGCACCCCTGAATCTACGGCTTGTCAGCGGTCTTTACCGGTTGCGGAAGCGTCTGCTTCTTCGGCTTCACGCCCATGATCTTGCGGATGATCCCACGGATCGGGTCGTAATAATCGTCCGCGACGCGCTCCTTGAGCGGGATGATGGCGTTATCCGTAATGTGAATGTGCTCCGGGCAGACTTCCGTGCAGCACTTGGTGATGTTGCAATAGCCAACACCGGCCTCATTTTTCAACTGCTCTCGTCGATTCAGTGTATCCAGCGGATGCATTTCCAGGGATGCGATTCGCACCATCTGTCGCGGACCGAAGAAACCATCCTTACGATTGTGATCTCGGAGGACATGGCAGACGTCCTGACAGAGGAAGCACTCGATACACTTGCGGAACTCCTGAATGCGCTCCACGTCGACCTGCTGCATGTAATACGGGCTCTCCACACCTTCGGCAACCGTGAGCGTTGGGATCTGCTCTGCTCGTGTGTAGTTCCAGCTTACGTCAGTCACGAGGTCCTTGATGATCGGGAATGTCTTCAGCGGATGAACGCGGATTTCGCCGTCTTCGCCATAGTAATCCTCGACGCGACTCTTGCACATGAGTCGCGGCATACCATTGATTTCGGCGCTACAGGATCCGCACTTTGCTGCCTTGCAGTTCCATCGGCAGGCGATTGTACTATCATGCTTGGCTTGAATCTGGTGGATGGCGTCGAGTACCACCATTCCGGGGAAGGTCTCGACCTCAAATCCCTGCTCATAACCCTTTTCTGCATCGCCCCGGAAGACTCGTACTTTGATCTTCTTTCTCATATTAGCCCTCCAGAATCGCTTTCAAATGTGCTGGGGTCTCGGGGACTGGCTGCGTGGTTACGCTCAGCTTCTCCTTGACCTTTTGAGCGATCAGATTCTTCCTACCCCATGCTTCATCTGGGCCAAGGTGGTCGAGTCGCCACTGCGCGCCGCGGCTCTCTTTGCGTTCAATTGCACATCGGACGATGACCTCGGAGACCTTCAGCGTGAACTGTATATCGCGCGCCGTCTGCCATCCCGGGTTGTACTTTCTGTCGCCTTCAACATGCAGCTTGGTCGCGCGTTCCTGAAGCTCCATCACCTTATCGAGACAGAACGTGAGTCCCTCTCCGTTTCGGGCGATGAACGCATGCTCCTGCATGACTTCCTGCAGTTCGGAGGCGATCTGGTACGGGTTCTCGCCGGATGTTGAGGTGAGCGGCCGAAGCAGAATCTCTTGTTCCTCAGCTATCTCGTCCTTAGAAATGGCACCGAACTCGGCTTCCTTTGCATAGGCAACAGCGCCGTCACCGGCACGTTTACCAAACACGAGGATATCGGTCAGGGAGTTGCCGCCGAGGCGATTGGCACCGTGCAGACCCGCTGCAGATTCGCCAGCAGCGAATAGACCAGGAAGCGATGTCGCTGCCGTCTCTGGTTCGGCCATGACGCCACCCATGGTGTAATGGATGGTCGGGTAGACCTCCATCGGTTCTTTGGTGATGTCGATATCGCCGAGAGCGTGGAACTGCTCGAACATGCTTGGCAGCTTTCGCTTGATGTAACTTTCGCCTCGATGAGACACGTCGAGGTAGACGCCGCCGTGGACGCTTCCACGACCGGCTTGAACCTCTTTGTAGATGCTGCGCGCAACTTCATCGCGCGGGAGAAGTTCCGGCGGACGTCGGTTCTTCACCTTATCGGTTTGCCAAGCCGCTGCTTCTTCTTCCGTCTCGGCGAATTTGCCTTTGTAGTGGGCAGGCATGTATTCGTCTTTGAACATGAATCGTTCACCCAGGCTGTTTCGAAGGATTCCGCCTTCGCCACGAACGCCTTCGGTGACGAGTATTCCGCGAACTCCTGGGGGCCAGATCATCCCGGTAGGGTGGAACTGTATCATCTCCATGTCCATGAGCTTCGCGCCGGCTTCGTAGGCCATGCTTGCGCCGTCACCGGTCGATTCCCAGCTATTACTTGTGAAGCTAAACATTCGACCCCAACCGCCTGTCGCCAGGATGACAGCTTTGGCACGGAAGACGACGAAATCGCCAGTGTGTCGATTGTAACCAAATGCACCAACCACACGATCCCCATCCTTCAGCAGGCGGGTGATGGTGTATTCCATGAAGATATTAGGGTGCAGGGAAACCGCTTTGTCCTGCACGGTGCGGATCAGTTCGAGGCCAGTTCGGTCGCCAACGTGGTTCAATCGGCGATAGGTGTGTCCGCCGAATGGTCGTTGGGCGATCTTGCCTTCCGGCGTTCGATCAAATACCGCGCCATATCGTTCAAGTTCCAGAACCCGCTCGGGCGCTTCCTTTGCAAAGATCTCTACGGTGCGGGGGTTGTTGAGGAATCGGCCCCCGACCAGGGTGTCCTTGAAGTGGACTTCCCAGTTATCGGGTTCGCCCATGTTGCCGAGGGCTGCAGCCGCGCCGCCTTCCGCCATGACCGTGTGGGCCTTGCCGAGGAGCGATTTCGTGACCACCGCACAGGAGAGACCGGCTTCGCGAACGGAGATTGCCGCGCGAAGGCCCGCGCCACCTGCGCCGATAACGAGTACATCAAAGTCGTGTGTTATATAGTTTTCCATTTAGAAGAGCCTGAAATCTGTGATGACGCCGCGAGCGACGAGGTTGACGTAGACATCGGCAAGTCCAACCGAGATCATGCTGCACCAGGCGAAGAGGGCGTGTCGATCATTCAAGAAGCTGGCCTTCTGCCATGCGCCGTATCGGGTTCGAGTAAGCGCGGTACAGGAGTAACAGTCGACTTTGCCACCGATGAGATGTCGCCAGGAATGGCACCCGAAGGTGTAGCAGGTGAGAAGGACCCAGTTGATGAGGAAGACGAGTGTGCCGACGCTTACGCCAATGTGTCGACCATCCGCAAAGGTGAACGCTTTGATCGTGTCATAGCCGAGCAGCAGGATGAAGATCGCGGCGGCGTAGAAGGCGTATCGATGCAGGTTCTGCACGATGAACGGGAAAGCTCGTTCGCCTGTGTATTTCTTTCGCATTCCGCTGAGCGGTTCCGTTACGGCGCAGCCTGCGGGGTCGGCGAAGAACGCTCGATAGTAGGCCTTGCGATAGTAGTAACAAGTCATGCGGAAGCTGAGCGGAAATATAAGGATATAGATAGCAGGGGACACCATCTTGTTACCCAGGATCGGGATGTTGATGTGCAGGTTGAATGCCAGAGTGGGGGAGTAGAAGGGGGAGAGTAGATCAGCGGCTCCCGGAATATCTGCCGTCTGGTAATAACCATTTTCGAACATTCGGAATGTGGTGTAGAGCACAAACGTTCCGAATACGATAATAAAAGCCAAAGGAGCGAGCCACCAGTTGTCGGTGCGGCTGCCCATTTCGACCGGTGCGCGCCCCTTTTCTGCGGACGCTGCTGTATACAGGGACATAGTCTCTCCCAACGGGCAGCCATATTTGTAAGAAATCGGCAATGCCCGAGAAATGATTGATTGTCTGGTGATGAATGGCGTATGCAATTCAGCACGAGTTGCAAGCAGATTTACTAACGGCCAATCACTTAATGTAAGTTTGTGACCCGTAAACTACAGCAATTACTATTAAGATACCAATTCTTTTGATAAAAGTAAAATGACATTGAACTGACATTTCATTAGTTGTGCTAATATGTAGTCATGGATCTGAACGCGCTAAAATTCTTTTGTGACGTTGTAGAGACCGAATCTCTGACCCGTGCGGCCGAGCGATCGCAGGTATCTCAGTCCGCAATCAGTCAGCGAATCCGCCGATTGGAAGACCTTTATGGTCAGGTGCTGCTGGAGCGGGGCAAGGGCAAAGGGCGGGCAACCGTTACGGAAGCTGGTCGACAACTCTACGTCGGAGCTAAACAGATTTTGCTGGACGCTGGCGCCCTCGATACTCACATGATGGGACTGAACAGTGGTCCGAGCGGAACAGTATCCGTTGCAACCGTCTATTCCGTTGGACTGCACCTGCTGCCAACCCGATTGAAGCCATTCCTCTCCGCAAATCCGCGAATTAAGGTTCATGTAGAGTACAGCCAGACGGGAAAAGTTTATCAGGACCTGCTAAGTTCAAACGTAGACGTGGGAATTGTCGCCTGCCCTGTGGATCGGCCCGGACTTGAGATTCTTCCATTTGTGGATGAGACGATGGCCGTCATCTGTCCACTTGGACATCCGCTGGCCCGTAAGACACAGATCGGGATTTCTGATCTTGCCGGTCAGGCGTTTGTCGCTTTCTCCGGAGATATCCCGACACGAACGCTAATCGACTCCCAGTTCAAACTGCGGGGCGTAAAGCCGAACGTTGTGAGCGAGTACGACAACATTGAAACGATTAAGAACCTTGTCGAAATCGGGATCGGTGTCTCGATCGTTCCGCAGTACACCGCTGCGAAAGAGGCGAGAGATGGTGCGTTCGCTCTGGTCTCCCTGCGAAAAGAAGATGCATTCATTCGACCCGTTGGAATTATGGTTCGCCGAAATCGGACGCGGGGCGCCGAAGTCTCGGCATTCCTTGACGCCATGACCAACCGATCCAGCGATCAAATAGCCGTTCAGGATTAATCGGAGACCGCCATGCAGAGAGTTGCTTATGTATTGGCCTGCATCTTTGTGCCCGCAATCTGGGGGTTGGCAGTCTCGTTCTTCTTTGAGATGAGAGACCGGCGAAAGCGAACGGGCTCGTCCGAAGAGAGCAAAGAGATGTACTACATCTGATGTCCCAGCTTCCAGGTCTGGTGGATCAGCCCATCTGGTGGTTGGCAATAGCCGTTCTGGGATTGATCGTCGGCATTATCGGCGGCATGTTTGGCATTGGCGGCAATTTTCTTCTTATTCCTGTTCTAACTGCACTTTTTCGAGTTCCGCTACCAATTGCCGTTGGCACGGCGCTTTGCCAGATCATTGGCACAGGTGTTTCCTCCTTACGCAGGCATCACAAACAGAAGAACGGCGAGATTAGGATCGACTGGTTGATGCTGGTCGGCGGGCTTTTCGGCGCGAGCGTTGGATCGCAATTGTTTAGCACCCTTGCTGCTGGCGGTAACGTTACTATTTTCGGATATACAACATCGCTCGTCAAGTTCACGGTTTCTACTATCTACATTGTGCTTCTTGGTGGCGTTGCGGTCTGGATGATGTATGACAGTAGATCAGGCGCGAAGATTCCCACAGTTGGGGCTGGTCCGTTAACAAGGCACGGGATCGGACCGAAGGTCTGGCTGCCCAACTTGAAGATCAGGATTGCCGCGCTGACCGGAGCTTACCTTGGACTTGCGCTCGGGTTTCTCTCGGGACTGGTGGGGATGGGTGGTGGCGTCATACTCATGCCGATACTTATTTACGGATTTGGCATGGGCGTTCGAATGGCGGCCGGCACTGGGATATTCGTGCTGATCTGCAGCGCGGCCGTCGCGACGGCAAGCCACGCCTGGCAGGGGCACGTTCACCTCGGACTAGCGGTGACCTTGCTGCTAGGGTCAACTATTGGCGCCCCGCTTGGCGCAAACTTCACATTGAACGTCGAGCCGCGACGCCTGCGAAGGATCTTTGCGTGGATGGTATTGCTAACGGCTTTGAGCGTTATTTGGGATCTTGTAAGAACTCTTAAGTAACTGTGACAGGCAACCGCCCGGTTGGTTCGAAGTCACCGCAAATGGCATTTGCGAGCGCTTGAAGAGTATATTCCCGGTAGCCGTAACCGCATATGACGGTCTTCGCTTCGGTTAGTTCCTTCAATACATACGGTTCTCGAAGCGGTATCAGAATTGTCTGATCCGCAAACTTGTTCAAGACATCTTTCGCAACTTTCAGCTGTAATTTCTGGTCGACGATATGATCTGCAAATGCTTCGTGCGGAGCGACCGCCAGTAGGATTACACTATCTCCAGTTGGCTCCAACTTATTTGCCTTGACCAATGGAACGACAATTGCCGATCTAAACCTCTTCCCAAGTTTTTCAGCAAATCCCTTCGCTGAATGGTGGTCAGAGACAATGATTGCGTCTCTGATAGCGGGATTTGAGATTGGAAGAAGACCTCCATTTCGAACTATTGTAATTGAATGTCGCGCGATTTCCATTTCCAGATTGTCATCGTCTGGGGCGGATGGCTCAGGTTGCTGCCCGCTCATCTTCTCCTTTGCAACGAGAACTCGCCCTGCCGCTTCGCGTATTCGATCTTCCGTCAGGTATCCAAATGCAAGAGCTTCCTTAATCTGCCGCACAACTTCTCGCTGAACTTCAAGCGTGTGGCAGACCAACACGACATCCGCCCCGACTTTAAGCGCTTCCACCGCAGCTTGAGCAGTCCCGACAGTGTTGCGAATGGCATCCATTTCCAGGCAATCGGTGATGACAATTCCGTTGTATCCGAGATCCATTCGCAAGAGACTTGTCAGGATTTGCGGTGAAAGCGTTGCGGGTCGATCTGGGTCCAGCGCAGGGAAAACGATGTGTGTAGTCATGATCGCGCCGATGCCATGCTCAATCAAGGCGCGGAATGGGACGAGTTCAATCTCTTCGAGCCTGGTGCGGTCACCGGCGATTCGGGGCAGGTTCAGGTGGGAGTCGACGTCTGTGTCGCCATGCCCTGGGAAATGCTTTGCGCAAGCGAGAACTCCGCCATTTTTGAGTCCGGTTGCCGCTGCAACGGCGAAATCAGCGACCAGTTCAGGCTCATCGCCATAACTTCGAACGCCAATGATCGGGTTGGAGGGATTGTTGTTTACATCCGCGACTGGTGCGAAGTTCCAGGTGACTCCTACCGATCTAAGTTCATCCGCCTGCTGAGCTCCCTGAAGTCGAGCCCATTCAGAGGGTGAGTGGCCCTCAGGCCCAACGGTGATGGCTCCAAGAGCCATGTTCCCCGGGAATTCGTGGAACGGAGAATTAGCGGGCCGGAATCGGTTGACTGCACCACCTTCCTGGTCGACCGCGACAAATAACGGGATATTGGAGTGAGATTGCAAATCAGAGATCACGGCTGAACTTTGATCGAAACTCTGGAGATTTCGGCCCATCAGGATGATCGTGCCAACCTGTAATTCTTCCGTCAGGATTCGAGCGTGCTCATTAAAGCTAGTCGAGTCGCCGTGCTCAATATCGTTCCAGCCAAACGCAAGGGTTTGCCCAATGACCTCGTCAAGTGAAATATCGGAGATATCTTGAATTGGGTTTGAGTGCAAAGGTGGACCTCACGGATTGCGATGAAAAAGGCGCTCCGCTTCTTCGCGGAACGCCTTAATCGGTACGACAGCGGAATTACTTGTTTGTTCGACGACTTCGCAAGAAAACCATGCTTCCCAGGACGCTTATACTGAGCAACGCGACCGAAATTGGTTCCGGCACACTCTGTCGGGTAATGCGAATGGTAAATGGGCTTGATGTTACTGATGACGTAGCATCTGGATCTGCACCTCCCAAAATAGTCGCCGTTCCCAAATAGTCCCCTGCGGGCGTAGCCCCACTGGTACCCATTCCGAACATGGGACCAGTATAGCTGTCTCCGTTCGCAAAAATAATTCCTGGCACGTTGTTGAAAAAAACATTTGTGTCAGGCGTGAAGAATACGGAGTTCCCTGAAGGCGTAAACGTGAAACTCATATTGTTCAGGAAGACATCGCTTTCAGTATTGTTTGTGACTGTACCATTAAAGAAGGCCTCTTGCCCGGCTAACACCGAGACAAGACTCGGCGACAGCGTCACCGTAACCTGGGCCTGAGCAACTATTCCTGCGATCATTAGTCCCAGAACAGCAATTAGCGTGGTGAAGGTTGATCTTTTCAATTTTACGGATCTTCTTTCGTGGACCTACGGTCCGATTGCATTAAGGGTTGCGTTGTTGATTGCATATACAGTTCCATCCGGGCCGATAACCGTCGGAGTATAGGCTTCACCGGTTGGCGGAGCGAGTGACACGACCTGCGAAAGGGTATTCGAGATCAGGTTCCATCGGTAGCACGAGCCATCTTCGCT
>JBDUAM010000507.1:0-2659 GCA_040004655.1 Chthonomonadales bacterium
CGTCTGTTTCAACGTGTAATTCGAGACGACCGACAGCGGACATTCGACGGCTTCTGGCGGGCCTGAGATGGGATATCTCTAAGAACTTCCACACATCACTCGATTGGGAAGGCGTATACTGGAACCTTTCTGGCGGGCATAATCTTTCTTCCGCTGGTGCAGGATCAAGCCATCCAACCGAGCATTATATTACTCTCGGCACCGGATATAACCTAACGAACAATACGTTGCTCAAATTAAATTATACATTTGGGACTATGGATGGCCTCGGCGCTTTAACCTCGGCTGGCGGAAGCAAAGTCAATGTAAATACATTTGTTGGTCAGGTCGCTGTTAAGTTTTAATTCCACAACATGGCTGTAACTACCACCTTTCTCGTCGAAATCATCGGCATACCTGTCAAAATATAGTCACTTTCCGTCGGAGGTGGCCTCACTTTGCCGCAACTTGATCCTCTATATTTTCCAAGCTCATCTAAAGGTCCAACTGGAAGTTTGCCCATCACGGGCGACGACCTCCTGAATCTTCCCAGTGGTGACATTTTCGGGCTAACCCAGAACGCTGGAATGGGCTGGAATCCAGATGAGTTAAACCGTAAACAGTTTCTAATCGTCTCCACACAGGGGGGCCTTCGTGCACCGGACGGAACTCCGATTGCACTTGGGTACCACACGGGACACTGGGAAATAGGACTATTGGTGAAAGATGCTGCCGAAGAGCTGGATCGACTTGGGCACCTGCCATTCGCAGCTTATTGCAGCGACCCGTGTGACGGGCGAACGCAAGGCACCACAGGCATGATGGACTCCCTTCCTTACCGCAATGATGCTGCAACCCTTTTTCGTAGATTAATTCGATCTCTGCCAACTCGACGTGGAGTTCTTGGTATAGCTACGTGCGACAAGGGCTTGCCAGCCATGTTGATAGCTTTAGCATCGCAACGCGATTTGCCAGTGATCCTGGTACCAGGGGGCGTCACACTTCCGACAGATGATGCAGAAGACGCCGGAACCGTACAGACCCTGGGCGCTCGATTTGCGCATGGCACGGTATCCCTCTCCGAGGCGGCTGAACTCGGATGCAAGGCTTGTGGGTCGGCTGGTGGCGGATGCCAGTTCCTCGGAACCGCTGCAACTGCTCAGGTTGTCGCCGAAGCATTAGGTTTGACGTTGCCACATGCTGCATTGAGTCCATCGGGAGCGGCCATCTGGCATCAACTGGCTATTGATTCTGCGGGAGCGCTCTCCCGGCTTGAAGACAGAAGAATTTACGCCAGCCAGATTGTCACAGATGCCGCTATCAGAAATGCCATGGTTGTCCACGCGGCGTTTGGTGGATCTACCAATTTGCTGCTTCACACTCCTGCAATTGCACATGCCGCGGGACTGAAACGTCCTTCCGTTCAGGATTGGCGAGACGTCAACCTTTCTGTTCCAAGATTAGTAGATGCATTGCCAAATGGCCCGGTCGGTCACCCAACTATTCAAGTATTTATGGCTGGCGGAGTGCCAGAAGTAATGCTCCATCTGGACAGACTCGGCCTGTTGGACACATCTGTCCTCACGGTTACGGGTGAAACATTGAAAAATAACCTCGACGGGTGGGAAAGGTCTGATCGTCGGCGTGTACTCAGGCAAAGGTTGAGAGATGAGAATGGCATTGATCCGGATAACGTAATCTATTCTCCAGATCGTGCACAGAAGGCCGGACTGACCAGCACGGTGACTTTCCCGACCGGCAATCTTGCGCCAGAAGGGGCCGTCATTAAAAGTACATCCATCGACCCGAGTGTTGTAGACGCAGATGGCGTTTACCGAAAGGTTGGTCCGGCAAAAGTATTTACGTCGGAACGCGATGCAATCGCCGCGATCAAGGGTAAAGGGGATCGCAAGGTCGAACCCGGTGATGTTCTGGTGTTGATTTGCAGAGGACCCCTCGGAGCTGGAATGGAAGAGATCTACCAGATCACCAGCGCACTTAAACATTTGAAATGGGGAAAACAGGTCGCGGTTATTACCGATGCTCGTTTTAGTGGCGTATCTACTGGCGCGTGCATTGGGCATGTTGGTCCGGAGGCGTTGGCCGGTGGTCCTGTTGGCAAGTTGTTGGACAATGATGTCATCGAGATCGTTATCGACCGCATAAACCTTGTAGGGACCATGAACTTGATCGGGGAAAATAGCGTTCCTGCGGATATTGAAACAGGTACTGCAATACTAAGAAATAGAAACCTTCGCATTGATCTCCATGCCGACGACCGGCTGCCAGACGATACGCGCATCTGGGCCGCTTTACAGGCTGTTAGCGGCGGTGCATGGGGTGGATGCGTCTACGATGCCGATTCAATTGTCGGAGCCATTCAGGCAGGCTTGAAGCCTTAACTTTGAAACCATGTGTTGTAATGCATCGTAACCAGTTACAGAACTAAAGTTTCGCACTTGCGCGAAACGGAAGGGCAAGACAAATGGACTTTTGGAAAATAGTAATGCTCGTTGTGGTGGTGTACATTGCCATACACATTGCAATGATTATTATCGGTGTTGCCGTGAGCCTCTTGAAGGCAGCTGTCATTCTTGCAGTGGTTGCGGGAATTATCTGGGCGGTTGTGCAAGTTCTTTCTAAAAACAAGAGCGCATATTAGTCTGCCCATAGGCAGATA
>JBDUAM010000627.1:0-2655 GCA_040004655.1 Chthonomonadales bacterium
CCCGGAAGCGGCTGATGGGTCGGAAACACAGGGAGTGGTCGAACTCAAGGCTTTGACTGCCGCGGTTCGAAGGGCAGTTCTTCAAATCGCTATGTATACACCCATCGAAGGCACCATTCTGTCCAGTCCGGGAAATGGTCCGCTCGTGCTGAATAAGGGGTCCGGGTCAGGCATTAAGAAGAATCAAGAATTCAACATCTATCGGCGAGGGGTTCTGGTCGGCAAAGCCATTGCCAAGGGCATCTCACCGGGCTACACTGATCTACTCGTGACCACCAATATCACCGGGATTCAGGCTCAGGATAAAGCAGTTGCGCTATTCCCTGAACCGAAGGTGAAACAGTAGGTTTAGTCTGACTTGCCCCATCCACCGCCGCCAGGTGTCTGAATTTCGATAATCGTACCCGCCTTCAATGCTCGCGAGAATTTGCCGGGCATCGCTTTGCGACCTCCGTCGGGAATCGTCAGAGAATTCGATCCCATACTTCCACCAATGGCCCCAATCAATCCGTATGGTCGACGTGTGCGACGCTCAGAGATAATCGTTACCACCGCATCGGCCGTCAATTCGAGGGTTCTCTCAATTCCGTCCCCGCCGTTATGTGTCCCCTTGCCACCTGAGCCACGTCGAATAGCCACTTGCCTCAACCGAACCGGGTAGTGCGATTCCAGCACCTCTATCGGAGTATTCAGCGTGTTGGTCATGTGAATTTGAATGGCTGATTCCCCACTCATTTCTGCACTGGCGCCAGCTCCGCCACATATTGTCTCGTAATACGAGAAGCTGCGGTTACGATGTGGATCCCAGCCGCCGATCAACAGATTGTTCATGGTTCCCTGCGAAGCAGCCGGTATTCGATCTGGCAGACACTGCGCCATTGCACCGAAGATGACATCCACAATCCGCTGTGAGGTCTCTACGTTGCCAGCAGACACTGCAGCGCGCGGGTCTGCATTCAGAATTGAGCCTTCTGGGACGATCGCGTCGACACACTCGAGTAACCCCGCATTGGTCGATACATCCGCCTCGATCAAACAGCGAGCCAGGTAGTAGCAAGCCGATCGAGTGACGGCCAACGTACAATTCAACGAGCCATCAACCTGCGGCGCTGAACCGGCAAAATCGAAAGTGAGCTTTGCATTCCCTACCGTCAACGCCACACGAATGGGAATATCCAGATTTCCCTGACCATCGTCATCCAGATAATCTTCGAAGGTGTAGGTTCCATGTACACACTTGTTTATCTCTTGCTCAAGAATGGCTTTGGAATGGGCAAACAACTGCGTACAACGGGAGGTCCAGACTTCAGTTCCCCAGTCTTCATATAACCGTTGAAAGAGCTTTTGACCAAGTCTATTTGAAGAGACCTGCGCTTTGCTATCCCCTATGCGCTCATCCCCTGTTCGGGAATTCGCACGAATGATGGCGAGGATATCCGGGTCGACCCGATTGCCTCGCACCAGTCGAACTGGCGGCAGTATTAATCCTTCCTGATAAATTTCCGTGCTAAGAGGCAACGACCCCGGCGACATTCCGCCAATGTCGGCGTGGTGTGCGCGATTGGCGACAAATCCAATGCGGTCTGATCCAGAAAAAATTGGGGCGATGAGAGTGAAGTCCGGGAGATGCGTTCCACCGTGCGCCGGATCGTTGCAGAGCCACATGTCGCCCGGTCGCCAATCGATTTTCTCTAACAGCGATTCCATCATCAGGGGCATCGCGCCCAGGTGGACCGGAATATGTGCCGCCTGAGAGAACATCTTTCCGTCTGCCAGGAAGATTGCGCAGGAGTGATCGCGGCGTTCTCGGATGTTAGGTGAGAATGCAGTTCGCTCCAGCGCGACACCCATCTCCTCCGGAATGGAGCGGATGATCTGCTGCCAGAGCTGAACATTCAAAGCGTCAAAGGTCTGCAATTCGGCTTCTCGTGGTATGTTAATGTGTATGGTCGACCCCGAAAACGGTCGACAGGTTGAACCAGAAAGCGATTTGGATGAAATACATATTAGTTGTACCTGATGGCATGGCAGACGATCCCCTGGAAGAGTTGGATGGCCGAACTCCGCTGGAAGCCGCTCGAACACCTCGCATGGACTACCTGGCAGAGCACGGAACCGTAGGAATGGTGCGCGTGACCCCGGAGAGCATCTACCCCGGCAGCGATGCCGCGAACATGTCCCTGCTCGGATATGACCCACTTGAATATTACACAGGTCGTGGCCCGGTGGAAGCGGCCGCCATGGAAGTCCCAATGGACGATCACGACGTAGCGTTCCGATGCTCGCTGGTATCTTCCAATGGGTCGGTGATTACCGACTACAGCGCCGGACACGTCGATACAGCCGTCTCACGGTCATTGATTGAACTCTCAAAGAAGCTTTTGAACCGGGCGCAGAAGTTTTACCCGGGAATCTCCTATCGACACATCATGACCTGGACGGATGGACCAATTGATGTCCTCACTCACGCCCCGCATGAGAATATGGATCGCTCAATCCAAGAGATTCTCCCAACCGGAGATGGTGAATCGTTCCTGCGCGGATTGATTTGGGATTCCCTTGAGTTGCTGAACGACCACCCATATAACCGGCAGAGAATTGGCGATGGCCTCTCCCCGGCAAACATGCTCTGGCCCTGGGGTCAGGGCCGAAAGC
>JBDUAM010000055.1:0-8878 GCA_040004655.1 Chthonomonadales bacterium
ATGAACTCTGACGCCAGCCAATCCAGAAGTTCAGGATGCGTAGGCTTCTGTCCCATGGCGCCAAAATCATCAACCGATCGAACAATTCCTTCGGTAAAATGAAGTTGCCAGATTCGATTCACCATTACGCGGGCAAGCAACGGGTTGGAAGTTGATGTCATCTTCTCCGCAAGATCAAGTCGACCGCTTCCCGTTTTTGATGCTGGTTGGTCCAATCCGTTGCAAGCCTCTAAAAATCTTCGCGGCACTTCGTCGCCAATGGTAGCGGTATTTCCTCGCAAGTGTACGTGGTCATTTACGGGGTCGCCATCTGTGATTGCCATCATTTGTGGCATGTCGGGTAGTGCGGATTCTATGGATGCACGTTCCGCTAGCAAACTTGCCTCTGGAGAATCGGAACTAACCGTTCTATTGGCTGGAAGTTTTGACGGATTAACTTCTGGCATATCATCGCCAAATACAACTCGATCTACAACAATCCGTCCCTGGCCGGGATCAAGAATCTCTATGTAGGCGATGTGGCCGATCCATTTACTAAAATCGATAGAGTGCCATGCCATCTTGTCGAGCTTTTGTAAATCGACACGCAAGCCGCCATAAATTGGATATCGAATTCTCTGGAAGCCGTCAATAATGACGTTGACTTCTGTAGCCCGGCCCGCCATGTGGAACCACACTCGCGGGGTGGAGATCGTGAAATCTTTAGAGCGAAGTCCGCCCTGAAGTCTGTCAGAGAGCCATCCGCTGTCTGCGGCAGGATGAGTGGTTAGAATGGTCGGGCCATCTGTCGGTTTTGCACCAGGGGCAACGGCAACTCGACTGGGTCCGGAGCCGAATGCCGCACCAGTAACCGTCCAACCATCCCACCCAGGACCTTTGAAATCGGCCAAGAGGATGGAGCCTTCTTTGTATGAGGTTGGCTGGGCAACTCTAAGTGATTGGTCGGCCATCACGGACGCTTCAAGTTTCTTCGCAACCATTTCCAGTTTGCTGGTAGTTGGCTTCACGAAGGAGGGGTCTATGGTCGTTGCCAACTGAAACCGCGAACTCTTCATATATCCGCAGAGGGCATAATAGTCTTTCGTAGAGATCGCGTCGAATTTGTGGTCGTGGCATTTTGCACAGCCCATAGATAGCCCGAGCATGGCCTTGCTCAACACGTCGACCTGATTGTCAATATGCTCTGCGAGATCAACCTGAAGGTCGACCGGAGAGTGCTTCCCCTCACCAAGCCACCAGAGCCCGGTGGCTACCAGGGACTCGTTGACACCCGTCTTCGGGTCGATCCGAGGGTTTGACAGCAGGTCACCGGCAAGGTGTTCATGTATAAACTGGTTGTACGGCACATCCGAATTGAACGTGCGAATCAGGTAGTCGCGGTATTCAAATGCGCCGGGTTTGTCGAAGTCGAATTCATGACCATCGGTCTCGGCGTAGCGGACCAGGTCCATCCAGTGTCGCGCCCATCGTTCGCCGTAATGTGGAGAAGCGAGCAGCCGATCAACAAGCTTCTCGTAAGCACTCGGGGATTTGTCTGCAAGAAAATCATTGACGTCTTTGACCGTCGGCGGTAGACCTGTGAGGTCATAAGTTGCCCGTCGGATCAAAACTCGCTTTTCGGCTTCGGCAGCCGGTTTGAGTCCCGCCTGTTCCAATTTGGAAAGTAAGAACGCGTCTACCGGGGTCTTGACCCAAGCCTTATTTTTGACCGTGGGAATTGCTGCTCTTTTAATCGTCTGCCATGCCCAGTGCGAATCGCGGCGCGCTTTCAGGTTGAATACTGGAGCGGCTTTGACGGGAGTCGGGGGAGCTTCCTTCGGCCAGACGGCGCCGTTCTTTACCCACTGCTCGAGGTTGGCAATGTCGGCCGCAGCAAGCTTGCCCTTGGGCGGCATCTGCAAGTCTTTGTCGTCGTACCCAACAGCATGAAGTATGAGACTTGAAGCGGGTTTAACAAGATTCAGCGCTGTGCCCCGGGTGCCGCCTTTTCTCAGTCCATCCAGACTGTCAAGGGTTAGACCAGACTGCGACTGTCCCTTTGCCACAGAATGGCAGGAATAACAATTCTCCGCGAGAATTGGGCGAATACTCTTCTCAAAGAACTCCAGATCGGCGGCTTTATCTTGAGAGTTGGTGTCGTTCGTGGCAGGTAATGATGCTCCCACCGCAAGCGAAGCGGCGGCAGCGAGGATGATCCCCACGGACCAATGTGTCATGCGAATCTGTTTCATTGCTTTCCAGTTTGTGGCGCCAGCGCCAATGTTACTGCGTTGCATCTATTATATCAAATATATCAAATGCTGTTATGCCGCGCGATTTGCCAGCATATTCAAATGACTTCGAAGATGATCTTGTCGATCGTGCAGTCGCTGAAACAGCGTCATCTGAACTCGGCCACGCGTCAAATTCAAATCTTTCGGATCCTCATTTGTCAATCGGAAGTAGTTATCCCCTCGAAGATAGTCCGTGAAGAACCGCAATCCAAGTTCCAGCGCGATGATCATCACCGCATCGACCATCAACTCTTGTTCGACAAATGACATCTCTGGCGAGGCGCTCAGGAATCCGTCGGCCACGGCAGAGAATATCTGTTCGTCCACCTTTACATTTTGCATATCCGGCTCGGTCTCACCGGCCACATTGCAGAGCGAGCGCACCATATCGCCCCAATCAGAGAGCCATGTGTGGGGCATGATGGTATCAAGATCGACCACCGCAGCCGCTTTTCCACTCTCTACACTGAAGAGGATGTTATCTAATTTAGTGTCTCCGTGGATGGCAACGTTACGGATTTTGCGCGATTGCAGGGCATTCTGGAGCGTGAGACAGTATTTCTCGGATTCGAGTGCGAGCAAAATGCAATCCTGAGCCAGCGGATTCGCCATTCGGGTCTTGTAGGTTTCCGGATCGCACTGGACGATGAAATGTTCCTGAGTGCTCAGTCGAACGGTATCGTCTTCCGGTAGCAGGTCCGACGCCTGAACCAGGTTGGTGCAACCACGCAATACGGAGTGGAACTGGTTGTAATAGTTGCGCGTGTCGCGATAACCAGGGAGCGGATTGTGCAGGTTGGAGACATCCATATCTGCCGTTAATCGACCATATAGCCCCAGCCCTCGACCAGCCTCGCGCGCCATGTTCAGCCGCGCCGATTCATCGGTTATCTCACTGAGGCTCTTGTGGGTTTTGCAGTTGGGGATGCGCACCATCATGCGCCAGTAGCCGGTTGCCGGGCCCTTGGTTTCGGTGTAATATCGCTTGCCGGTCTGCGTGGGGATGAGTTCGACCACCTGCCAGGAGCTCTTATCGTCGTCGCTGAGGTTAGTGATATTGCGATTCTGTGCGTCGATGGAGGCGATCATGGCATCCATCACGCGATCGGGTCGAGTGAAGACTTTCTCGTTGATCTGCTGCAGGATGAAGTCTTGTTTGCTTTCTCCCTGATGGGACCGAATGAGGTAAGTATGGAGGTTAATATTGCCCTTGTGGGGAAATTCGTGGACCTGCAGGGGCTGTTGAATCGCAAAATTGCAGGCGATCTGTCGAATGTCTTCTGTAGAGATGGATGCCATCTTAGTCAAGTCTCTGTTTCGTCCCCGAAGTTTTCTCGCTGACTACGCGATAATCGGTGTTATGACATTCCCAGCCACATCCGTCAACCGGAAATTTCTACCATTGAATTTATATGTCAATTTGGTGTGGTCCATCCCGAGTAGATAACGACTGGTCAATCAATAGTCGAATGTTCAATAAATTCAAAGACAAGGTGGCTTATCAAACCAAATTGAGGTCTGACAATGGAATTTACATGGATGAATTTCCAGCGGAGGAAGACCAAACAGTCTTGACACGATAATATGGAAGGAGGTATGAATAAATATCTTTGTGGTTAAAGCAATCCGGAAATGTCGATTTCTTTGATGGAATCGCCAACACATTTTGTAAAATCTTACCCGGCTGCCACCACATTCAATAAGTAATGCGCAACTGGCCAGCCTTAACCTGCACATCGACGCGACCATGATCGGGAAATGGAACTGGAAGGACATGGACGGAGACACGAAGTCGATCAACCTGAGCTTCTGCCGTTACCAATGAGAAATAAGTTGCGAGTCGGGGCGCAGTGTGCCACCAGTCCAATTCAAGGAAATAACAACAATAAATTAGAACGGAGATTCGGAGCCATGCTGAAAGTGACAAAAATCTTATCGGGACTTTGTGTTTTTATTGTATTATCTACGATCATCGGGTGCGGTGGAGGAGGAGGAAGCTCTCCTCTTGGCCTTTCCCGAGTAGCCGTCGATGCTGGCCGTGCCGGCAAGAAAACCATTGGACCTGACGGGGGCACAGTTGCGGCTACTTCTGCGTCTGGAGTGGTATACACCCTTACGATCCCTGCCGGAGCGCTGGCTGAGACCACGGATATCGGGCTTTATCCTGTCAACTCGATCAGTTCTTTCCCCTTTGCGAATGGAATGACGGCCGGCTTCCATCTGACCCCGGAAGGCCTCTATTTTAGCAAGCCTGCTACTCTGGTAGTCAATTTAACCTCCGCCGTAACCGCGGACGCGGTTGCAGGTTTCGCGTATTCCGGAGATGGAGCGGAAATCCACCAGTACCCCATGGATGTCAGCGGTTCTATTCTCACGTTTTCCATCCTACATTTTAGCGGTGGTGGAGCTGGCCGCACTCCTGCTCCTGCTTGTTCCTCCTCAGGATCTGCCCAAGCAATCGCGGAGTGTAAGATCGCGGTATTGCTCAACAACCAAACCCAGGTTCCAACAGCGAATCAAATAGCAGACGTCTTGCTTGCCTGGTATAACGCAACGGTCAAACCAGGCCTGCAATCTGTAACGACTGATCCCACGCCTCTGGCCATTCTAGATGAATATCACGCATGGTCCAATTGGAGCAGCCATGGCTCCTTTCCACCGAGCCTGCAAACAGGAGTGGCGCTAATCCTTGTGCCGCAACTCGCGGATGCTGACACTGCGGCTATAACGGGAATGAAAAGCCTCATTGCATCTTATAATCAGAATTGCAGCCTGCAGTCTGCCAAGAATGCCCTGAGAGTAATGCGACGTGCGGTTAGCTGGAACCTTGGTCAGAGTAGTGGCCTCAGTCGTGATGCAGTACTGTCGAACCTTTGCGTACAGGCTACTGTGACCCAACAAGACTTTCCGCAGACGATCAACGCTGGGACATCCGGAACGCTGCAACTTAAAGTGGGTTATACCATTGGGGGCGGCGCGACACAATTCGACCAGCCATTCACGGTAAACGTTACACCGAGCGGTACAACCAGTGATACTCCCGTTTCCGGTACCACGAATAACGGGGCATATCAGAAGACGGTGACTCGTCTATCAGATAGCACGCAATTGCGGCTTGATATCAACGCCTGCTTCGCGGATGTCGCACTCCGGGATATCTGTACTCAGGTTTTTATAATACGAGGCACTAGTGCAAACTGGGACCAGGCGCTGGGCACTGGCTTTATCGGTACCGTTACAACGGTCGTCAACAACATTGGGCCCGATGCTCCTCATTTAGAGTTGTGGAGCCTGGAGAAAAAATCGGACGGCACGTATACGTTCATTGCCTGGAGGCTCCACGATGACGGTTCTATCCAAGGAAATTTCCCTGTGCACCAGATGAAGAATGTAACCTGGGCACCTCCCAATTTCAGCGGCGACTTCACCAATGGCAGCGTTTCGACCCATTTAATGGGTGCATTCAGTAAGAGCTCTGACGGGACATTCCATCTGACTGGGACATTCGGAATTAGTGTGACGGATCCAGATCCGGCTAACAGCTGGAGTAACTCGGCAAGCTTCGTGTCACAGTAGGTTCGATTCAAAAGCAATCCAGGGAGTGGCAAATTCTAGAGCGCAACCTGGATTGCATGTGCCGAGCGGCGAAGATAGGAGGCTAGCGTCTCCAGCGGGTTTAGAGTTGCCGTCGTGGACAACTTTTACGATACATGGAGAATTATGTTGCCGCCGGCGGCATAAATTATGGTTCTGGTGGTCTTTACTACGAGGGTCCTGCTCCGGGCAATGCCAACACTGTAACTCTGCCCCTTTGGCCGCACGCTGATCAAAGTCCTGCGGGAGGGTGGGACGGGGGAAGCGCCACGGTCACCCTGAACGCGGATGGAAAGCTTACCGGGTCTGCAAATTACACTCGCCGTTTGTTGGGAGCCCCGGGACAACCGTCAATCACCGAAACGATAACCTTCTCAAATCTCGTGCATAACTAATAGCGTATACGACAAATCGGACCGTTCGGTCCGAGATACTTAAATTGAAAGAGTGCGGTCAGCAATGACCTCACTCTTTCTGACATTAGATTATCGACTCGGCGAGGGGAATAAGTGATCGTGTGCTCTCATTTGGGCAGCAGTTTTCCCTAGTTGTACCAGGCGTAACCATGTTCAGGTATCGACTTGACCCACGATTTGCGTTTTCTGTCAAAGTTCGCGGCGTGGTCTAATTCCTTGCCAGACTCAAGGTCGTAGAGGAACATGTATGTCGGCCCGTGCATACCTGCCGTTGCTACTGCGATCTTCTTGCCACTTTCCACAAGCCCCCAGCCCACAAAGAAGCGGCCCGGGTCGAATTTGCGTACAACTTTGCCATTTCTCCAAATCACAAGGGTCTTTGGGAAGAACCAGTCATCCTCACGATACTTGTCCATCTTCCCCTCAATCCAGCCGATGGTGTGGCGGCCAGGAAATATCTTCACATCCATCGCAGTTTCGGTGGAATTCAGGTTCACATATTTCTTTTTGGCAAAGTCTACAATCAGATTTCCGTGCTGATAATACTTGGGAACACTTGATTTTACGATACTGATCTTGGCCGATTTGATCGCGCCAAAATCTTCCACCTGAATGGGTGAAACAACGCTTAGAGCAACTAGGCTGCACAGCGCCGCAATGGCATTCATCTTGTAAATCTCCTTGTTAATTGATGTAGACAAATTCGTTTAATCCGAACATTGTCTGACACAAGTCTACGAGGGCTGCAAGTTCCGGTTTCGGATTATTTGCAGCTTTGTTTGAGGCCGTTTGCGATGCGACACATGCAGCGCTTGCATCGACTTGTTTACGTCGCGAAGTCTACTAAGTGCGAGGGAATGACACGCCCGGTTTCTCTCAGAAGTATTCAATTCTCCCATCGTATTGACCTTCACGGCAAGCCCCTATGTCCACATCTGGACATGCGCATTATATGTAAACATCGACCGTACTCTTTCTCACGGCAGACTATCGCCTCGGTGGCGAACAGAGACCGGATCGACTTCTCGAGTTACGCGTTTACATTTTGGGTCGGCGTAGGATTGTGGAGAACAACTGGAGAGAATGAGATCGCCTGCTATTCCGAGGTGTCTCGCTCTAAGTTCAGGTACGCGTGTTCGGCTGGGGTGAGCGTGATATCGATTGCCTTTGCGGTCTCTGTGATCTCTTCGGGCGTCGTGCCTCCGGTCAGGGCAAAGAGGTTTAGCCCAGACCCGAGGACCCACGACATCGCGACCTGGGGAACGGAGCAATCTTTTCGTTTCGCAATTTCTCGCACCCGGTCAAGTCGGATGAGGTTGGTCTCACCCGCGTAACAGTCGACTGCGAGCTTCATGAAATAGTCATCCCAATCAAGCTTGTCGCGATCCATTCGGCCCGAGAAGAACCCGCCACCTATGCTGCTCCACGCGAAAACCGGGAACTGGTTCTCACGATAGTAATCTCTCGCTGCCGCATTAGAGTCACCCGAAATGGTGACGCAGTTGAGCCAGGGCTCCCGGTATTGCTCGGCAAGGGAGAAGTTTGGGCTGCTGGCCGAGAATGGTTGAAGTCCGTTTGCAAGTGCGTAATCATTTGCCTGCTGAATGCGCGTGTGATGCCAGTTTGAGCCACCGAACGCTTGCATCAAACCTTCGTTCTTCAGCCTGTTCAATGCATCGACTATTTCATCTACCGGCAAAGTGTCGTCGTCACGATGCATCAGGTAGAGGTCCACATGGTCGACCTGCATCCGTGCGAGGCTGTCGTGCAGGTCTGATTCGATGTCGTATGGAGTCACACGTCGACGGTCGGAATTGTGGTGTGCGCCTTTGCCAAGAATAATTACATTGTCGCGACAATTTCGAGCTTTCAGCCACCTGCCAAATACCCGTTCTTGATCTCCACCGCCGTAACCGTGCGCGGTGTCAAACGTGTTGACGCCCGCTTCGATAGCAGCATCAAGAAGTCGAAACGATGCATCTTCATTCTTCGAAGTGAGCGGAATGGTTCCCTGAACAATACGGGAAGGCTGATTGGAGAGATGGGAGATGGAACTGTATTTCATATCTGCGCTACGCCTGTTCGGTCGGGTAGGTAAGTCCCCATTGTGCCCGAAGGGTATCTAGCGTTCGCATAATGGAGAGGGATTCACTCAATGGAATGACCGGGCTCTCAATTCGACCCTCACGCAGGCACTCTGCAACATGCGCCGCCTCGAACTGGAATCCGGTGGAGTCTGTTGGTAGGTCGATGCGCTCTTCGGGTTTGCCCGCTCGTTGGATGATCAAACCCTGCGGCTTCCAGAACGGCGCGGGAATGGTGATCATTCCTTCAGTTCCCATGATGACTGCCGTATGCGGCGTCTCGGTTCGGACTGCCGTGGAGAGAACAGAGATCGACCCGCCCGGATGCCCCAGAAGGAATGCGGACTGCTCATCGACGCCGGTCTCGCACATAGTTGCCAGGCCCGTGATGCGGTCCGGCTCGCCAAAGATCATGCTGGAGAGCGAGATAGGGTAGATGCCAACATCCAGCAACGCTCCTCCACCGAGCAGAGGATCAAACAGTCGACCATTCGGATCAAAATTCGTCCGG
>JBDUAM010000356.1:0-8870 GCA_040004655.1 Chthonomonadales bacterium
AACAAGCTCGGAATTTACAGATGGAGAATCAAGCCTTCGAACTCCGAACTGATCCAGGCACAGCGCGAGGGATTCAATGTCTTCGACAATCTGATTAAATGTGGACTTGACCTCAACAGATTCGATACCGGGGAATATTGGTGTTAAATCCCACCGTGGAACGGAATGAATAGCCGACATGGGCAAATTAAGTCCTTTCGCAATGCAGACAGCTTCGTAGTGTACCCAATCATTGGTGGGTTTCGCAATCATGCACAGCAAAGAAATCGCCCGCTCAGTTTTCACCGAGCGGGCGATTTACTTAACGAGTTCAGCGCTTATCTTGGTTCGTCAATCCTGTCAGGCGCGGTTCCGGCCTGGGTCAGGGTCCATCGACCACCAATTCTTTCCATAACAAAGCTCACATAGACGGTTCGTTCACGGTTGTCGCGGTCCAGATAAACATGCTTACCGCTAATAACCATCACACCGTTGGCTCGCTTATGGAACCGATAAAGATCAATCGTGATCGTCTCGGTCGACTTAAGCATGTCACGGGTCATATCGAGATAGTCATTTGAATTGAGCGAGTACTCGTACTTGCCTTTTCGGAAGATAGATATCTTCACGTTCGGGTCAACAAGTTCGGCAAGAGTGTTGATGTTGTTCAAGCGGAAGCTGTCTCGAAGGGCTTCCGTTGCACGTTCAAGGTCGGCGTCTCTTGGTTCACTCGAATCTGAGGAATATGATCGACGTCGAAGATAATAGTCATCATCGTCGTTTCGATCATAACCCTGATCGTATCCGTGGCAATATCCTCCGTCGTAGATTGGGATATCGATCCAGATAGATACCGGAGATCGATATTCGCAATTGCGACGATAGATGTAAGGTGCGCATCCATAGTAGCTGTATGGTGAGTAGAACGAGAGGTTTACGTCCCACGTGGAGCAATAATGTGGGTAGTAAGCATACGATCCCGGGAAGTAGTTTACAAATGTGCGGTTCGGATAATACGAGGCGGACCGCAGAACTACTCCGTTATTGAACGTTCGGCCTTCATTTGATCGGGTAAAGAGATCATAGGATCGATTGCGGTTTGGCGAAGAACCAAAATCCCTACCGCCAGCAGTTCGATTCGTTGCCGACCTGTCATTACCTGGCAGTGCAGGTGCAGAATGGAAAGCGCCGTTATCTGAACCAACTGATCCTCGCCGATCAGAGTTGCTGACTTGGAATCCGCCATTTCGAGAACTACTATCAGAAGGAGTTCTTCCGGACGAACGATCCGTTACTGATCCGCCTCTTGCGGTATCAGAGCGACCGACATCTTGCGATCCAGATGATCGAGAATCTCGTACTGGCGTATCGCGATTTGTAGAGTCCCGATTCGAAGAATCTCGCGTCGGATATGATGTTCGCGTTTCAGGAGTTCGAGTATCGGACCTTGACGTCGTGTCTCGGGACGGAGTCTGTGTTCGGCCCACGCTGGAATCTCTCGAGTATGAAGAACCGCTTCCAGATGAGGTGGAATCTCGGGTGTAACCAGAAGATGTTCGACCCGCGCTCGAATCTCTCGAATACGAAGACCCGCTTCCAGAAGAACTGGAATCTCGGGTGTAACCAGACGATGACCGGCTGGGTGCAGAAGAACCTGAGTCACGGTTGTATCCAGAACCAGATGAAGATCGACCCGAGGAAGATGAGCCAGAATCTCGGCTTGGGCCAGAAGACCGTGAATCGCTGCTTCTGGAGTCAGATCGTGACGAACCAGAATCTCGCGACGAGGAGCCTGAGCTGCGGCTCTCGGATCGGCTGGAGCCGCTGTCGCTACGGCTGCTGCCCCTGTCAGAACCGCTTGAGCCGCTATCGCGACCGCCATTTCGGCCTTGAGCGTCGGCAGAGCCTAATATCATTCCACTGGCGAGCATTGCTGCAAGCGTGACGACCATCGTACGTACGTGAAGTTGATTAAGGGTTTTGGCGCCATTCATTTTTTGTGCCTCCTTAAGGCTGACTGGGGTGGGAAGCGGGCGCTGCGAACGACAGTCAGGGCATTAAAATTGTCTGCATTTGCATGTTGCGGTGTCACCCAAATGCTTGGGTTTGTCTTGAGGTTTAATACGATTTAACTTGTTTCATTGTGACACGAATTTTTTGAAATTATTTTTTGCTCCCATTTCTGCGTCGGCGCGTAAGCCAAATCAGGATAATCGGATTCTCCAACCACCGACGTCTAGCTCAACATTGTCTGTTGATATAGACATTATTTCGGGTGATTCGTAACAGTTTTTCTCCAACCTCAAGTGGCACGTCTGCTATAATTGTTCAGAAATTCATGATTGAACAAAGTTGGAACTACGCGAACGTACCACCAAAGACGCTGAATGTCTCGGGCACTCTATCCAGTGGTCAGTGTTTTCGGTGGAGAGTAACCGAAGTTGGCGAGTGGAGAGGCGTAATTGAAGACCTTTTTGTTCGGATAAAGCCTGGCGCAAACGGCTTCTTCTGGCAGACCTACCCGGAACCTAACCAGTGGCAAGGGCTGTATGACTACTTTCGGATGGATGTTGATCTTGCCGGGCTGATTGAAAATTGGTGCGAACGGGATCCAGAATCGACAAAGTGCTTCCGCCAGAACGCAGGAATGCGAATATTGAACCAGCCTCCACGAGAGGCGTTTTTCTCGTTCCTGTGCGCCAGTAACAACTCTATCATGAAGATTCGAAAATCGGTTAGCCGACTCGCCGAACGTGCGGGAACGCTAATCACTGAATTTGAAGGACAGACTTACCATAGATTTCCGGATGCGACTGAATTGCTGGGAGTATCTGTTGCGGATTTGAGATCAGACATGTGGGGATTTCGAGCGCCAAGAGTTGTAGCAATGGCAGAGTTTTTGTCTAACGAAACTGATTGGCTACACGGCTTGAGAGCACTACCCTATGTTGATGCCCACGGCAAATTGACCGAACTGTTTGGGATTGGCGCAAAGCTTGCTGACTGCATTGCACTGTTTGGACTTGGATTTGATGCAGCCGTACCGGTTGATACTCACATACGGCAGATTGGCCTACGCAAGTTTGGTCCGCAGACTGGCGCAAAGTCTCTTACGGCCAATGAGTATACTGCTGTCGCTGGTCGATTTAGAGACCTCTACGGTCCCTACGCTGGCTGGGCACAGCAGTACCTATTTTTCGACGAATTGAACACGAGCACCACGCAAAACAAGATGGCAATATCGCCCAAAACCGCTGCGTGAGTCACAGGAATAACATGCAAATCTACAACACGTTAAGCCGTTCCAAAGAGACTTTTGTGCCGATGTTGCCCGGGAAAGCCGGCATCTATTGCTGCGGCCCAACAGTCTACAACTACGCACATATCGGCAACCTTCGAACCTACGTGTTTGAGGACATTCTGCGTCGAACCCTGATCTTCAACGGATTCGAAGTGAAGCATGTGATGAATATCACGGACGTCGGCCATCTCGAGTCAGACGAAGACGAAGGCGAAGATAAGATGGAAAAAGGCGCCCAACGTGAGGGACTCGATCCGTGGCAGCTTGCCCGAAAATATGAGAACGCCTGGCTTCACGACATGGCGAGACTCCAGATCCAGCGGCCAGAAGTCATCTGCCGCGCAACCGACCATATCGCGGGAATGGTCGCCCTAATTGAGCGGATCATTGCAGCCGGATGTGGGTACGTCACGCCTGGAGCCATCTATTTCGATACGTCCAAATTTGCAGCGTATGCCGACTTTGCTCGCCTCGATCTCAAAGGGCTTGAAGCAGGTCGGGGGGGCCGAGTAAAAGAGGGTGATACCGGCAAGCGGAATCCAAACGACTTCGTGCTCTGGTTCACCAACAAACCGAAGCACATCATGCAGTGGGACAGCCCCTGGGGCAGCGGATACCCTGGCTGGCACATTGAGTGCTCGGCTATGAGCATGGAATATCTAGGAGAGACATTCGATATCCACTGCGGCGGCGTCGACCACATTCCAGTTCACCATACTAATGAGATCGCGCAGAGCGAGTGCGTTACCCACAAAACGTTTGTCAAGTATTGGATGCACGCGGAGTTTCTGCTGCTTGAGGCGGACAAGATGTCCAAATCGTCCGGGAACTTTCTGACAATTCAGTCTCTCGTAGATGAAGGTTTCGATCCTCTTAGTTATCGGTACCTTATCCTTCAAGCGCACTATCGATCTGAGCTGAAATTCTCATGGGATACGCTGGAAGCTGCCCAGAATGGACTGCGTCGAGTCTATTCCATGCGTCCCGATAAAGAGACATTAACCGACGAGGCAGAATATTCCGAAGCACGTTCTAAAGCCCTGGAGGCCATCAATGACGACCTCGGGACTGCACAACTGCTTTCTATTCTGCATACCTACGGCAGCTATCGACTCTGGAAGGAGTTTGATGCGGTGCTTGGACTCGACTTCGTGAATCGAACTACGCCAACCACAGAGGAGCTACCAGCTGACGTCACAGAGTTGATTTCCAAGCGTGATGTGGCCAAATCCACAAAGGACTGGGCGACCTCAGATGCCATACGCAAACAGCTTACCGATATAGGATACGTTGTCGGGGATACTCCGGCCGGAACGACGGTTACCCGTAAATCAGTCTAAGAACAACAGGCAAACTAAGAAGAAACCCCACCGGATTGCCGGTGGGGTTTCTTGTGAACAGACTCTAACTTATGGGTTAGATGGTTCCGCCGCAACATCGGCGAATCATCATCTTTTTGCCGGCTGCCGTCATTGTCATGACAACGTCGACTTTGTTCCCACAGACTCGGCAAAGCTGCTGGGCCATTTTGGCTTCCTGGCGTGCAGCAACGTTTGTTTTAGATTTCTTTACATCTGCCATGGCATTTCTCCTTAAATCAAACGGCTTCAACCCGAACGTCTTCGGGAGCCGCATCATTGCCATTATACCTCATGATGCGATTGACCATTGGAGCCGAACAGGCAAACCCGTCCGGCTCCATTACACGTTACGCTTAATTGACTTTGGTCAGCGTAAAGTGATAGTTCCCGTTTCCATTGTAGAAGCCAATATATACGGTTGCCGTTCCAACAACCTGGAAAAAGACGGGGTTGTTGGTTGGCGGATTCAACGGGCCATTATTTCCTACGTGCAGATACAGCCCGGTTCCAGTTGGATACGTATCCACAACTAGTTTGTAATTGCCCTGGCCCAGTTGCACTACAAAATGGTCCTTATCCGAAGTTCCATTCAAACTTCCGGTGCCAGTTTCTGACTCGCCTGGGTTCGTCAATCCAGGCATGGGAGTGGCATGTTGCTCGTCATCGTTTGGCTCGGTTTCGTTGGTATTCGGGACGGTCACCTCGCATGGACCGCCAGGCGAACCCGGACCGCCATTTGGAACATTGATGCCAATACCGCCTACGCCAGCTGGGCCAACCGGATTGCCCGCACCGCCGACTCCACCGTTTCCAGCATGACCAAACGGAGAGCCGTTAGAACCGTTCGCCTTCGTGCCTACTCCACCTAAACCAACAGTAACAGTCGCGTTGCCACCAGTGCCACCTTTTCCGCCGGCAACCGGTGTCGGTGTACAGCATGATGCTCCCGTTCCGCCTAAGCCGCCATTGGCGGTGCCATCACCACCGTCTCCTCCGATGAAGCCGTTTTGACCGAGAGCAATTCCGCCAGAAGCTGTCGCAACAGAATCACCTCCAGTACCGGCGGTTGCAGTTGCAGCTCCACCAGTGCCGCCCTGACCTCCCGGACAACAGGTGGACGTACCTCCTGCCCCGCCTTTTGCAGTACTGTCGCCACCGTCTCCACCTGTACCGCCATTACAAGTCACAAGGTTTGCTCCGGTAACGCTTCCTTTGGCAGACGCTGGGAACGAACCCTTGCCACCGATTCCGCCGGTTGCAGTTGCAGCGCAAGGCGCCGGCGGTGGGCACGACGCGACGTTCGACTTATCCAGAGCAGTTGCAGAACCTGATCCACCACCACCACCGTTTCCATATGTCACGGTCAAAGATGTATTTACCACTATCCCGTTACCTGCGGCAAGAACACATGTTCCTGTGTCACCGCCATTGCCGCCCTTTGCAGAGGCGGGGCAACACCCAGCCTTTGCTGAAGCGCTTCCACCTGCTCCACCGTCACCAAGGTTAATGGTCACGGTTCCATCAATTTCAAGGTCATCAGCTTGAATGCTGTAACTGCCACCCTTCTTCCCATTCGTCCCGACAGCCGAACAACTTTTGTCTAGATCGTCCTTGCCATCATCGCCTGCCATCATGGTCTGAACAAAAGATGTTGACGGTTTGCCGAGCTTTGCCGTGCCGTCAACGTCAAACCAGATGTTCCTCTTTTGCTTCGGACCCGCCTTAAATTTCACGAGCGGAATGTGATAGACCGGGGCGCCTCGACCTAATCTAGTAATTCTTGGGGAACGACTCGCTGAACGGGTACGGGGGCCACCGACCTGATTACCGGTCGCGAAATCTGTATCCATGTCTGCTTCAGAAGGAATGTGGTTTGTACCGCTTACAAATATTACGTGACCAGTTCCGCCGTCAATTTCGCCCGTCGCACCAACGTCCATGCCACCTGGATCGATCATGGTGAAGGCACCCGTAGGGCTGATAATGCCGTTCAGCGTAACGGCGCCAGCCGTTTCAATACGAAGATCGCTGGGAGATGTAAGGGATACGCCGGGATTTATGGTGAGGTTTTTCGCACGCAATGTACCGGTAATCGCCGTGTTCACGGCAATTACGAGGTCGGTGGCCAGATCCCCAGTTACAGATCCGCCGCCACCACCGCCACCACCACAACTTGAAAGCAAAACAGAAAATCCAAGAACAGTACTAACTGCAGTAAATCGGCGAAGGGTGAAAATCGAACGGTTTCTTTCCATGTTGCAACGCCCCTTTCAAGTGCCCGGAGATGCCAGTGCACTCCGGAGAGAACGACGAACAGGTTCAATTAGAAATGCTATTAATGACGTAACAACAGATAATGACAACAAAGTGACGACAGAGTCAATACTATCCAAACAATTTTCCGAAACTTTACAAAAAATGTGAACCCGACCGAAAAAGCTCGGTCGGGTATTCTTTCAAAGCGATGAAGTTATATGTTTAAATGGGGAGGAGTTATCGCAAATTCCGGGTCTTCGCGATCTCTGCTTCCACTCGCTTTACACGCTCCACGGTAGCAGGGTGATCTTGCAGAAATTTCCCGATGCCACTGTTCGTACTCTTGTCGCCATTGTTTTCCAGATACTCGAAGAACCGAATCAGGCCTCTTGGATCGTAATTAGCTGCGATGGTATAGTGAACACTGCGCTTATCGGCATCGTTTTCTTCATCACGGCTATAGCCCTTAAGTGCAATGTTAGCAGCGAGATTGGCAAGACCTGAGACAAGCTTATTGTTGCCCCCGAGCAGGCTGATCAGGAGACCACCGACAGTCTGTTTTTCCATCGAACGAACCATGTGCTTGCCGCAGGTGTGACCGATTTCGTGCCCTATTACGCCAGCCAATTCATCTCGGTCGCCATTGCAGGCATCCATTGTTTTGGTCGTGATGTAGACAAATCCCGGCACCGAAAAGGCGTTTAGCTCCTCGCTGTCCAGCACGCGGAAGGTCCATTTTAGCTTCGGTCGCTCGCAGACAGCTACGAGTCGATTTCCGATGGACTGTACCAATCTATTTCGCCTGGAATCATTACTGACTTTATATTTCTGAGTGATCTGGGCATCGGCCTGTCTACCGGCGTTCAACTCCTGCGATTCGCTGATGAGCTGGAATTGGGCCGTAGCTGAAGACCCAAATAGCGACACGCTGGCTATTACAAACAACGGGATAATGTTCTTCATGGTATTCCTCAAGTGAATTAATTCACTATATATAAGACGATTTTGCCATCCAACTGTTCCATTTTGTCATACTCATACGTACGTACGATAATTCCATTCCCTTTGAAATAATCCCAAATGCTCCTCAAAGTGTGAATAAAAATTACTTCTTACGGACAAATGTGAGAGCGTGTCGCGCTTCTCTTTGAACGGACCACCAACCCTCGACTTCTGCAGTGTCTTCTGCAATCATCTTCTTAAGAATTGGCCGAGCGCTTGGGTCGCCGATTTGCCCCAGAGAATACGCCGCCCAGAACCTGATCTCCGGGATTTCACTTTTTGCCGCCCACAACATTACATTCAACGCCTCGACGTTGTGCCAGGTCCCGAACACGCTCGATCGCCGGACGGTCGTCCGAGACCTCCGGTTCCAAATGCTCTGTCAAAATTAAAGAAGGATCAAGATATTGTATGCTCATGACCGAGAACATATTCGGGTTCTGACGCTTCCTATTCTTCAGCTTCTTCCCCATTGTCAATTACTCACTTCCACGTTGAGAACACATGACTTATTGATCTTGAATCATCCGGGCAGAATGGACAGAATTCAGAATTAAATCTCGAAAACTTGGGGCAAGTACTTTTACCACTCGAATACGTCGGTGGCATAGTATTGATTCGTGGTCAATCCAAACAACCTGGCAATCTCGCTTTGCTCGTGGTGGGCGCAGATCAAAACATACGGGATCGTATGTTCCTCCACCCGCTCTACCGAATTGCACCAGCCGGTTGGCAATCAAAGTAGTAAACATCACTTCGTCCAGCGTTATTTGAGCAAGGAGCGCTGAAAAGTCATCTCCGGGCGGATTTGCGAAGTGAGTGTAATCACCGATGTCCAGAATGGGCCATTGATAGTTGAGCAGAAGGTCTTCGAAGAGCCGGGGCAATCTGTCTCGACCAGCGCCGGACAAACCCAATCTATCGTACAGGTCAAAAAGAGGAAGCTATTCAAATTGAAGAGGAAGCAGTAA
>JBDUAM010000198.1:0-2621 GCA_040004655.1 Chthonomonadales bacterium
AGAATTGCGAGGAGCGATACCAGACAATCAAAAGCTTTCTGAGCGATCTGAAGCGGAAGACGCTGTGCAGGAAACGTTCATACGAACGTATAAAGCCTTGCCTGCCTATCGACCGGACGGATACTTCTCAAGTTGGATATATCGAATAGCTCTGAACGAGTGTCGCCGAAGGCTGAGAAGTAAAAAAGTAACGGTACCGCTTGACCTTGTGGACGGAGTAAGTAACACTCCAGACCCGCAGAACGCAATGCTAACAGGCGAACGAAATCGCCTTGTACGTGCGGCCGTCAATGGCCTGCCAGAGCATTACCGAGTTGTAATGATGCTCTTTTATTTCGAGGAGATGTCGGTAGATCAGATTTCGAAGACGATAAACGTCTCCGTTAGCGCCGTAAAAGTTCGACTGCATCGTGGTCGTGAACGACTGTCGACAAGGATTTCACTGTAAGATTATTGATAACGTTCGTCGGGATGTGCTTCAGGTTAGAAGGAAAAAGCGATGCATTGTAAGTTGAGCAAACGAAAACTGCATAACTGGTTGGATTCCGCTAAGGCAAGCCCAATGCCCGAGGATATCCGAGTTCACTTACGCGAATGTGATGATTGCCGTAACTTCGTCCGCCAGTGGAATTCCATTGAGATTGCCATCCAGAAGAGTAAGGCTGAAGTTATCACGCCGTCTATGGGTTTCCTTCAGAATCTTCAAACAAACCTGCATGTGGAACCAAAACGACAGCCGCGCCAGTTCAATTTCCGTCTGAATCGGCTCAGCTTTGCCGGTGCGTTCGCCGCAATTATCGTCCTTGCGATTCTATTGAGAATCGGGATAGGGATTTCCGCGCGAAATACCACCGAACCGGTTCGACCCTATGCCATTGAGCATAGCGCTGATACGCCTTCTAACAGTGGATCACCCTCAAACCGATAGTTGATTTGGTAACGATTCGGTCTGTCACTTCGCGAATTCGCGAAATACCCCTTAAACACGTCTTCGCCACAGCTCAGGATTCGGCAGCTCGAACCGTTTCCCGAGGCATCACCATAACGGTTGAAATGAATGATGGCTTGTCCGCCTCTGGCGAATCAGTTCCCGTTCAATATGTCACCGGCGAAACCGAAGTGAGTGTCATTAAGGCAACCGCTCGAGCAAATGAATTGCTTACCGGGCGAGACCCCTTTAACTGGCGCGATAATCTCGGCATCCTCAAGCAACATCTTCCCCACGATTATTCGGCAACTGCCGCAATCGAGATCGCCACATTCCATTGGTTAGCCGCTCAAGCCGGATTGCCCTTATGGAAATACTTCGGTGGAGCCATTGACCGTGTGGATACAGACATCACCCTCTCCATTTCAGACGATGCACCAATTCGAGCCAGAGAAGCTCATGACCCAGGATTTAACATGGTAAAGACAAAGGTTGGGTCCGGCAGTGTCGACAATGATGTTGCAAGATTGGTTGCGATAAACTCCGCAGCTCCCGGCTTGAAGTACCGAGTGGACGCAAATCAAGGATACTCCCCCGCCGAGGCGTTGCAATTCATTGATCAAGTATTAGCTGCGGGGATTGATTTGCAACTCATGGAGCAACCAGTCGACAAAATGGACCTGGCGGGCCTCGACCATGTCGCCCGACATTCTCCAGTTCCAATATTTGCAGACGAGGCAGTAAAGACTCCCGAGGACGCGCTCAAAGTGGTTTCACAATCGGAAGTTAACGGCATAAATGTCAAGGTAATGAAATCCGGAATACTCGGAACCCTCGATATCATTGCCATTGCAAAAGCCGCGAATCGCAAATTGATGATCGGGTGTATGTTGGAGAGTAGAGCGGGAATTGCGGCATCGTTAGCGCTGGCTTGCGGAACGGGAGCCTTTGACTATATCGATCTTGATTCACACATGCTTCTAAATGAGCAAGGAGAGAACAAAAACTTCTCACAAACGGGTTCCACCATCGGGTTCTGGTAAGGGTTTAACTGTTCTCGCCGAATTTGCTGGCAATCAATGTACAGAGAGATTCGACCACATGATCTACTACTGCATCTCGGTGATCCTGTGCCATTACCCGAACCAATGACTCCGTGCCACTTGCCCGAACACTCAACCACTCCGGTTTTCCAACCAGCGCTCTGGCTTTTTCAATTGCCTCGGTGATCTCAGGCACATCTTGCCAGCCTTGCCGATCCTTCACCTTTACCCCGCGCAACTTTTGCGGACAAGGCTGCATGTCTGCCGCGAGCGCGCTCAAAGGCTTTTGCTGCTCGACCATTTCCGCAAGTACCCGCAATCCAGTCACCATACCATCGCCAGTAGGTGTTAAGCCCGGCATAAGCACATGTCCGGACTTCTCCCCACCCAGCACCGCGCCGGTCGAGTCCATACCTTCTGCAACGTAACGGTCACCCACGTCGGTTCGCATAAGAGTGACGCCAATTCGATCAAGTGCATCATCCAGTCCAGCATTGCTCATAATGGTTGCGACCACGGTGTTCTCAAGAAGTTCTCCACGATTCTTCATTCCCTTTGCGAGGAGGGCCATCATGTGGTCACCGTCGACTTCCCTGCCCTTTTCGTCGCACATCATCACGCGATCACAATCACCATCGAACGCAAGCCCC
>JBDUAM010000417.1:0-2606 GCA_040004655.1 Chthonomonadales bacterium
GGTTCCAGTTTCCATTGATCGGGAATTCCCATTTCGTCAATGTAATCAGCAACATGCGCCTGAGCATCACTCAAGGCGACAACCGCTTTGGTCAATCGCACATCAGCCGGACCTGCGTCTACGAAACGCCTTGCGTCCGCAATAACCTTTTCGGCCTGCGACCACTTTTGCATCTGTATTCTGCGGGCGAACTCTTCGGGCATTTCTTCCTCTTTCAAATAGGTCAGATATACGCGCTCATCATCTCTGGCATCGACTCGGGGCGGCTTGGCGGGTATCCGCACAATATCCGTGACTGGATCACGGAGAGAAGGTCCGGGACGAATTCTCTTGTTCCCTGAAATTTGCATAAACGTGCAGGATTAACTCGCGACTCGTGGTCGATTGGCTCGACGCCCTGCATATGGGCCTCTGATAACGGAAGCATTTCTCCGCAGGATGGGCACTTGAATAACCATCGTGAAGTGTTTCCATCCTTAACGAGGTTGTATGTGCCGATCTTCGTGTCTACAAGCCTGCTCATGCAGTTCTCCTAAATCTCAGCCGGGCAGAACGCGCGCATCCTACCCGGCCTCTTGTGGGGTCTTCTGTGAACTGTTGGTCACGCAAACTCGTCAGCTCAGTTTGAGGACGTGCAGCACTTGCGAGGCGATTAGAGCTTCCACATTTGTCACCGTGCCATTGATCGACCCGGCTACGCTCGTGCCAATCGCTGCGGCAATCAACTTCGCTGTCTCCTGATTCATCGCATGAGAAAGACCCGCTGAAATGGCGTCCATCGCTTTGCTCGTGAGAATCGCAACGTCTTTCTCGCCTGTGGTGAATATTCCGCCGATAGCGGCGAGTACGTCGGTGCGGAGCTTCGTTTTAAGTAGGTCCGCTGTGTCTTTGCCTACCAAATCTTCCAGCGAATTCGAGGCCGCAGGTAGATGAAACGCCCGGTCTTTAATCCACTTCATAAAATCAAAAGCCATTTGCTTCTCCTCTGCCGATCTGTCGGCCGCCAGTTACTACCCTGAAATACTTTGCCCAGATCCGGACTGGCTCTGGCTATCGTCGATTGCGACAGAGGCCACCGGATCAACTACTAACTTATCTTTGAACTGGCCCCGAACGCACCGATGAAACACACTTCCTGGAGAAGTTGCACCATGGATCGACACAGCGATCTCCTCCGGCACATCGAAGTACTGCCAGATCACTCCGTTGGCGAACTCCACCTCCAGCGTGCCGCACGGCTTGTCTGTCTTCTGGTTTTCCGTGAGTAGAAAACCGATTGATCTGATGTTCGAGCTGGTCACAGATTTTCTCAGCATTTGGATCCCCTATCTACTACTACTCGAATTTGGCAACTTTGTGTCATGTGCGACCTTTCTGGCCATTTCTGGGCCGATTTACGTGTTGCGGCAATCCGTCAATTTGGTGCAATTTCAGGAGCAATCATCCCTGATTTTGCCCATCCGGAAGAGGTGTTGCACTGTTCAGAAAAGCTGCGAGCTCATCCTCTTCCTCACTTTCCACGTCACGAAGTTCGGATTGTGGCTCGTGGTTTGTGTTTGCGCCGTCATATCGAACTGCGGCACCGTTTTTGTTTGAGCCACCTTGCGACTCCTTCGGTCAAATTTCAGAACCTTGCGGCTTGGGAGCGGATGTACTTTCGTAGTTCATTGCCTGCCGGGTACATCTTGGAAATCGCCCCAGCGATGTGTGGGTTGGCATTCAATCCACTCTGCTTGATCAAGTCGATTGCCTCGTTGAGTTTGCAGATTGCATTCTCAATGGCTCTAATTTCTTGAGAGCTTCCAGCTTTTACAATCTCAGCAAAAGTTTCAGTTGGCATGTCAGTATCCTTCCATCATTTCGTCAACGTCGAGGTTCGCAAATCGTCCCTCGGATTTTGGCTCGTTAAGCGCTGGTTCGGGCTTCTTCTTGGCGGCAGGCTTCGGGCTTCGCTTGTTCTCCAGTTGGTCATAATCCGCCTGGTCGCAATCGCTGAAGGTCATGTACTGACCTTCAAACCGGAAGTGCATTCTGCCAAGCCGGCCGTTGCGTTGCTTGAGTACATCCACATCCACAATCTCGTAGTCTCCGATTTTCACGTCGGGCGTGAAGCTGGAGGATTTTGTAAGTCCCAACACGACGTCCGCAGCGGCTTCGATGGTTCCACTCTCCCGAAGATCCGAAAGTGTCGGGTGTTTGTCGTTTCGTGTCTCGCTTGCCCTGTTGAGTTGGGAGAGTGCAATAACCCCGCAGTTGAAATCCTTCGCGATGGCGGCCAACCCTTTGGCAAGTCTACCAACCTTCAACGCCTCCGTGTCGCCTTTGTTGTCGCCCTCATGGGTGAGCAGTTGGAGGTAGTCAATCACCACGACGGAAACCGGTTTTGTTCGCTCAACAATGCGGCAGTGGTTGCGAATATCTGACAGGCGAATGATCGGCGTCTCACAAATCTCGGGAGTCTCAACCGATAGATTCTTGCCGAGAGACCCCAGCCTGTCCCATTCCTCGGGCTGCAACTTTGCTTGCATGAGTTCGCCGAGGTGTACCCTTGCGGCATTCGATGCGGCTCTCATCATCACTATTTCGTTGGACATTTCGATTGAAAA
>JBDUAM010000323.1:0-8717 GCA_040004655.1 Chthonomonadales bacterium
GGTGACGGGGGAGATACGGGACTTTTTGGTGGTCAACGCGTTCTAAAGAGCGACCTCCGTGTGCAAGCCTATGGCGCAGTCGATGAGTTGAATGCCAGCCTGGGTTTGTTGCTGACTTTGGACGTTCCGCAAGATATTCGGCCGCTTATACTGGATATTCAATCAGACCTGTTTGTTCTCGGAGCTGACCTTGCTACTCCAATCACTCCTGAAAATATCAAGAACCGATCTCGCTCTGAACAGATAGTTCCAGATCAATCCACCAGCCTTGAGAACGCTATCGATCTGTTTGAATCGGAGCTTGAGCCTCTGCAGACCTTTATTCTCCCAGGTGGATCGGGTGTTGCTGCACAGATGCACATTTCACGAACGGTGTGCAGGCGGGCGGAACGCGATACGGTTGAGATGGGTGAAACCGAATCGCTGAATCCTGAATGTGTGCGGTACTTGAACCGGCTCTCAGATTTGCTCTTTGTGCTAGCCCGAGTTACAAACAGCCGGGTTGGCATCCCCGACGTACCCTGGAAACCTTCTTGACACGTGATCAGTCTAATTAAGTAACCGTTCAATCAATCGGAGAATAGAGGCAGTCAATATGCGTACCGGTCATATCATCGCTCTTGCGAATTTTGCTGTCGCATGCTTAACAACGGTCTACCCATCCCTTGCTCAGACTGGACCGAAACCGCCTGCGCAGAAGATTGACGAACGAGTGCGGTCCATGATGGACGATATGATTGCCGGATACAAAGCGCAAACTACCCTCCAGGAGAAAGTCTCATTCAAGTTCACCTCCAATGTTCCCGAAATGACGCCTGAAGTAATTCCTATCGAGTTTGTGCTGAAGATACAAAAGCCGAATAAGCTCGCCCTGGCCTGGTCCGAAAAGGGTAAATCTGGTGTTGTCAGAAAACAGATTATTTCGGACGGTGCGACCGAAACGGATTTCAACGAAGACACGAATACCTATTTTCAATCAAAGGCTCCGCTGGGACTTCCGGCAGCTCCTGCTGTCCTTAATGTTCCGGAGTTCGAATTACTCTTTAATGGCCGAGACCCGTTTATTAATCTTCACATCCCTTCCCAGTTGCTGAAGGTAGGCGATCCGGTAAAAATTGGTGAATTCGATTGTGACGTGTTAATCGGCACGGTGACACAACCTGCACTCAATCTCACGGCAAGCCTGAGATTGTCGATTGCGAAGAAGGATCACCTTATTCGGAGCATGGTCTTTGAAGGCAATGGCGGCACAGCAGATAAGCCAATTAAATTCAAGTATGAAGCTCTTTACACTGTAACCCTTTTACCAGTCCTAACTGAATCTGACTTTTCATTCACTCCACCCCCCGGCGCCAAACTGCAAACCAATGGAAAGAAACCGTAGTTACTTCTCCACACTTAGTCTTACATTACTTTAGGGGGTAATTTCCGTGGATAATCCATTCGCCAAAAAGCTTGCTGATTTGCTGGCCAACGCTGCGAAATCGGCCAATGAGTTTGTCAATGATCGTGAAGTGAGTATCGTTCGTGGCAAGGTTGCAGGAAAGGACGTACATGCTGAAGACGGCTCCCTCATCATTGCTGCTGGTTCAAGGGTCGACGAAGAGGTAATCGCTCACGCAGAACGCGAACACAAGATGCATGCCCTCACTGCGTCGGTCGGATCGGGTGGCGTACAGGATCTACGCGAACATGTGCAGAACCACGTGGGCACAACGACAGACAGTGTTGAAGCACAATCGCTGGACACGCTGGATGAAGCGGTTGAGGCGAGAACGTATATCGGAAGAATAGCAACGGTGGATGTTACAGATGTACGTGGTAGCGTAGTGATCAAGGCAGGTACCGAAATCAGGGGAGAGCACATTACACTTGCAAGGGACCAGGGCTTGATAAGCGCGCTTCTCTATTCCGCTAAATTGCCAGATCCGCCAAAACCTGAGGTCGCGCCGTTAAATGAGGATTTCTTTACGAAGAGTACAGTCCCAGTGTCGTCAGTAAGTAAGAGAACACTGCCCATGATGGAAGAGCCCGGACACAACGATTAAAACTATAGCTGTGGTTTAGCGGCGGGCTCCAACAAACATCTTTGTATACATCGGTTCGGAGAGTCGACTCACCGCAACAGCATGGTTTGCGCTAGATGCATGAATGAAATAATCGTTGCCAACATAGATGCCGGTATGACTTACGTAACCATTTTTGCCAGCAAAGTAGAGCCTATCACCAGCTTCAAGTTGATCTGCAGGAATGGGAATTCCACACGATATTTGTTCATGGGCAGTTCGCGGGAGTTCTGCGCCAACCGCTCGAAAGCATCGTTGCACAAATCCTGAGCAATCTAATCCGGTGGGCTTCGTACCACCCCAAACGTAGGGCACTCCGAGGTATGTGTATGCAGTATCCAATACAGCTCGTTGACCTGATGTAAGCACAGCCGAATCTGAATTTGGATAGCCAGGGCGCGTTGCGATCTCATTATTGACCGGTGCGACAACTTCATAACTTAACACCCGGACGTCCGATTTCTTAATCCAACCAGTCGAGCGGTCGACCATAAGCACGCCGTAAAAATCTCCTCGTTCAGAGTTGAGGGCCAGGTAAGTGCCTGCAGCCGCGCGTGCAATTCGACGATGGGCTGAAGTCGAACCAAATATTGGCGATTCACCATCGAGTACACCAAGTCGACCAACGACCTTTTCTTTTGGCACGGGATTGCCGCCTCGCGAAGCAAATGCGCGATTCGACTTTCGTGGCAATGCCGTAGACCTGGGCGCAGGCGTGGACTTCCTGTAAGATATTGTTGTCTCATGGGACTTAACTGCAGGGGAAGGGGGCAAAGATATGGTAATTGTGGTAACTTCGTCTGCACGTACAGTGGCGGTAATGCCCGTACACGCGCCAATAATTCCTGCGATCAGATAGTACTTACGAAATATCATCCAAGCCTCCAAAAGTTGCAGCACCTAGTATACCAGACGTATTTCGACATTTTCCGGCAACATCCTTCGACCAATCGGTGGATTTTTGATCCCCAGAATTCCGGGTTCTCTGCGTGGAAGTGGTATAACGACTTCTAAGAAGACGTGATTTATGGGGCCTGGTGTTACATCATTAACACTGATTTGTATTTTGCGTAGACGCGTTTGGAGAATTCAGTGGACAGTCGGTTCAAATTAACAAGGCTTGTGCGGACTCAATCTTCTGAGATCTACTTGATCTGGGAGAGTGATAAACGCGTCGGGCAGGTCGACATTCATTTTGCACTCGACACCATTCACGCAACCATCGTATTTGAGAGCGACCTCTCTGTCAGCGATGAAGAAGAGCTGTTAGCCCAAATCGATGACGATATTGTTTCCAGTTACATGCCTCGGTTTGAACGCGAAGACTTCGTAGCCCACGTATTTCGTGGTGAAGAGATAAGTCGATACACGGACTGTTCGGGCGCCCTTGATGAGATGGACGAAGACGACGAGTCGAACGACATTCCGGAAGAGTAAGTTTTATTACACGTACCACATCTAGTCGCAATCAATTATTCATCACTCTATGGAGGGCGTACATGCGTATTGTCGATTCTAAATGGTCCACCAGATTATTTCTGTCGAGCCTGTTGTTAGGAAGTTCAATGGCAGCCCTGGCACAGGCCGATCCTGCCATTGTCACCAAGATCGTAGAAGAAGGCAAAAACAACAGCAAATTTATGGAAAATCTTGATTTCCTCGCGACCCGTATTGGCCCCAGGCTAACCGGTTCTCCCAAACTGGACCGCGCTTACGTCTGGGCTCAGAAGAAATTCAAAGAGTTTGGCTGCAAGAACGTGCATCTGGAAGAGTGGGGGACGTTTCCAGTAGGCTTTGATCGCGGTAAAAAGCAGGTAGGACACATGATTGCGCCGGACAAGGTTGAATTTGTATACACTACACCGTCGTGGACACCCGGTACAAACGGATCCGTTAAGGGTCCTGCAATTATCGAACCAAACAACATGGAAGAGTTTGAGAAGGTCAAAGGTCAACTTAAGAACGCATGGCTTATCGTAAAGGGGCGCGGACTTAACCGACGAAGCGAAGAGGCAATGGCGTTGCAAAAGGCCATTCGTGAAGCTGGAGCAGCTGGTAGAATTTCAGGGTCTTCAAACGATCTCGTGATCACATTTGGCGCATGGAATATCAAGAACGAAGACCTTCCAAAAGATACTGTGGTTATTGTTCGCAAGCAAGATATGGACGCGATAACTTCGCGAATGGAAGCTGGACAGAAGGTTGAACTTGAGTTCAACATTGAACAGAAGTTTGTAGCGGGACCGATCAAGTGTTACAACGTGATCGCGGAAATTCCTGGTACTGAAAAACCAGATGAGGTTGTCATCGTTAGCGGTCACCTCGATAGCTGGGATGGCCCGGGTTCGCAGGGAGCGCAAGATAACGGCACAGGCAGTATGGTAGCCATGGAATCAGCGCGAATCTTGAACAAGGTAGGAGCCAAGCCAAAGAGAACCATTCGCTTCATTCTTTGGAGCGGTGAAGAGCAAGGCTTGTTCGGCTCACAGGCATATGTCAAAGCACACAAGGACGAAATGTCCAAGATTTCGTGCGTTTTTGTGGATGATGGCGGAACGAACTATGAAGGTGGCCTGACGGGCAACGAAGCGATGAAACCATTGCTCGAAATGGCCATTAGGCCGGCCCAGGATGCTTTCCCGGACATGCCAATGTCCATTGGTACATCGCCTCGAATCCCGCGCGGCGGTGGCAGTGATCATGCCAGCTTCAATCAGGTGGGTGTGCCGGGTTTCTATTGGAGACCAACAGGCAAGTCTGACTACAACCATGTTCATCATACGCAGTATGATCGAATGGACACCGTAGTCAAAGAGTATCGCATTCAAGCATCAACCAATAGCGCCGCTGCGAGTTTCATCGTGGCCTGCGCACCGATGATGATGCCTCGAGATATTCCAACTACTCCGCCTGCTCCTTCATTGCGATAACCGGATGCAAATCTGGCCATCCCGGTACTCACTATTTGTGGGATGGCCATTACCTCCGGCACGCCTTGCAATTGAGAGTGGGGAGGGTGGTATAATATTCAAGTATCCGGGGGTGTGGCGCAGCTGGGAGCGCGTCTCAATGGCATTGAGAAGGTCAGGGGTTCGAATCCCCTCACCTCCACCGGTATTCACAAATATCATGGTAACGGCACACCGCAATTTATGGTCCGCCGATGCAAATTCGAAGGGTATTTTGTATCCTTTACTCTGCATTCGGCATTAATCATGATGATGCGATGTGCCTTTCTCATTCATCGGTCCACCAATTACCAACAATGAGCAATCAACGGCAGGACAAAAAGACCCCGACAGCGATCTCTCCCACTCCACTGAGGGACTGGATTCAAAAGCAGTCGTTGAGTATGCAGCTTGCCTTGATTCTATTAATGGGCGCATGCATTGCATGTGGCGCTCGAGTCTCTATCAATTTTTCCGATTCACCTGTTCCAGCCAATCTTCAACTTCTATTTGCCATTCTTTCCGGAATATGTCTCGGAAGTCGATATGGTGCGCTAACGGGTGTTACCTATCTGCTTGGCGCTTCTGCGATGCATGCATTCTGGCCCCTTAATTCCGGAGCGAATCCATTGACAGGAATGATGGCAGGGTATTTGTGGAGTTTGCCACTTATAGGATACGTAACAGGTCGAATTGTGGAACGGCTCGGCAGAGAAAACTTTGCGACCTACATGATGGGTTCGCTGACAGGGATTGCTGTCTACGATGCAATCGGGCCCGTTCGTATGATGGGAGCCACAGAGATGGATCCCGTATCAGCTGGTTTAAAAGGTGCTGTAATATTTCTGGGACTACATCTTTCCCACGCTTTTGCAGCGGCAATTATGACAACAGCGGCCTCCTCCACCGCAAGCGCGAGGAGCAACCAGTAATGACAATCCATTTGAATCAATTTAGATTTAGTGTGTTCATTGCCTTCAACATTTTCATGTTCGCGATCCGCGGAAATGCTCAGGCCACCTCACAAGAAATGAATGCAATGATCTTATTGCAGCCAGTTGACGCTGGCACACAGGTTGCCATGGTATTCACCCATCGCGTACAAGGAGAAAAGGTCAAACTTCTGGTGAACGCGTTCGCCCTTGGGAATTCTGTTCAGCCGACGAATGTGAATATTCGCGATCAAGAGATCAATGGCGACCAGGGCAAGGTGATCCAAACAGAAGCATCATTTACGATTTCCGCTCAGGCAAACCTTTCAGAAGGTGCATTCAACCTTCAGCCTATGCTAAACTCTCTGAAATCTTTGAAAGCGTTTGATCTGCTCTATTATGTCCGTGACGTACAGGGATTCCATGGTCTGAAACTTTACAAGGATGCCAATGTTTCCGTACAGTTGCTTCAGGCTGGCGGGCCCTATAGATATCGTTTTCAAATTGCTGATCCGGCAAAACCAATGCCGCAGTTACCGCTGTTTGACGCTGTTACTCCACCGGAAAAGAAGGTAGCGACCGATACTTCTCGCAACCCAATGGTGGCAAAGTTGATTGGGTTGGTGTTGCTGACACTGGCAGTGGGCATAACAACCTGGTTGGGCCTAAGCTACATATCACGCCGACGAATGAATAATTTGGCAATGAAGCGTCGTAAATCAACACGCATCGCTCCGCCAGCAAAATGACAATTGATTGGACGAAAGGATAACCCAGAGTGGTAAATATTGATGACATTGTGATGGACGCCCACGAAAAGAAAGCCTCTGATATTTTCATTCGTGGCAACTCAATACCGGCTATGCGTATTCACGGACGAATTCGCGCAACGGAATACGATAGCCTAACTGAATCTGATGTTCGGCAATTGGCATACAGCAAAATGTCTGGCCGTCAGGTTGAAGAGTTTGAACGCCATCACGAAATGGATCTTGCGTTTGTTGTTAAGGACATTTGCCGAATTCGTTGCAACGTGTTCATGCAGAGGAATATGGTGGGCTTGGTACTTCGCCTAATCCCTCTCAAGATTTTGACGCTTGACGAATTAGGGTTACCGCCCGTGTTATCGGAATTCACGAAGCACAGTAATGGTCTTGTACTCGTAACCGGCCCAACAGGTTCTGGCAAGACGACCACCCTGGCCGCCATCATTGACTTGATCAATTCTACTCGCCTGGTCAACATCGTCACTATTGAGGACCCTGTAGAGTTTGTCCATCCAGATAAAATGGCCATTCTCAGCCAACGCGAAGTCGGAGTCGATACGGACTCATTTCAGGAAGCGCTTAAGCGTGTTCTTCGACAGGCGCCGGACGTGATCCTCATCGGAGAAATGCGTGACGTGGAAACAATGAACGTTGCTCTCCAGGCTGCAGAAACGGGCCACCTTGTTTTTGCAACAGTCCACACCGCCAGTGCGGCTGAAACTCTAGATCGTATTTCAAACATGTTTGCGCCACACGAACGCCCGATGCTGTGGTTGCGCCTCTCTGGCACGCTTCGAGGCGTTGTGAGTCAGAAGCTCATTCCACGACCTGAAGGTAAGGGACGCGCCGCCGCACTCGAAATCATGATAGTTACACCTACAATCTCCAAGATGATTGAAGAAGGTAAATCGGACGATATGTATTCGCAGATTCGTCAGGCTGGGCTTGAAACATACTGGGGAATGCAGACTATGAACCAGTGCCTTGTGAAGTTTGTAAAAGCTGGAGTAATTGAGGAATCAGAAGCCTTGGCAAACGCAGGAAACCTCGCCGAACTTCGGCAGTTACTGCACCGAAAGGACCACTAAGGCCAAGGTTTGAATCTCCGTGCAGTTAATTCAATCCGAATGGCTATAATTTATACATGATTCATATTGATGATCTTCTTCGCATGCTTGTAGAATCAGAGGCATCCGACTTGCACCTGCGAGTCGGAGAACCTCCGGTAATGCGCATTCATGGGGAATTGAGCCGCGTTCCCGGGATGGAACGCCTAACGGACCGCGACATGTACGACATTGTTTATTTTGTCATGAACGAGGATCGTAAGGTTAGGTTTGAACAGAATATGGAACTGGACATGTCCTATGCTATCCCAGGACTTGCTCGTTTCCGAGTGAATATTTTCCGGCAACAGGGTCATATCGGCGCTGTGATGCGTGTCATTCCGTTTAAAATTAGAACGATTGACGAGTTGATGCTTCCGCCAAAGGTAAAAGAACTCTGCCTGCTTCCTCGTGGCCTCATACTTGTGACTGGCCCGACTGGTTCTGGGAAATCAACGTCGCTGGCGGCAATGGTTAACCACATCAATCTGATTCGGCCTAAACACATTATCACCATTGAAGACCCAATTGAATACTTGCACAAAGATATTATGAGCGCAGTCAATCAACGCGAAGTGGGCGTGGACACGCATAGTTTTGCGGCCGCGCTAAAACACGTGATGCGACAGAACCCGGATATTATTCTTGTGGGCGAAATGCGAGACCTTGAGACCATCTCTCTGGCTATCACTGCCGCAGAAACAGGTCACCTTGTATTTGGAACCCTTCACACGACGGACGCTCCGCAGACTATTGACCGAATTATTGACGTCTTTGAACCAGATGCGCAGCAACAGGTTCGAATGCAGTTATCCACGACGCTTCAAGCTGTCATTTCACAAACTCTTCTCCCAAGAGTTGATCTTAATGGTAGAGCGGCTGCATTTGAATTAATGAT
>JBDUAM010000241.1:0-28134 GCA_040004655.1 Chthonomonadales bacterium
AAGATCGCCTTCTCACCGGTGGATGGGTCTCGCGTAAACGCAACGCCCGTCCCGCAGTCATCACCCGCGTTGCCATACACCATCGACTGGACATTTACAGCCGTCCCGATCTCATCCGGAATCTTCTCCGTACGTCGATAAACAACCGCGCGATCCGTATTCCACGACTTAAACACCGCTTCAACCCCAAGCGCCAGCTGCTCGATCGGGTCCGTCGGGAACTCTCGACCCGCATGTGCTCGCACATGCGCCAGGAAGAGCTCGCAAACAGCCTTCAGGTCTTCCGCCGTCAAATCAAGGTCATTCTTCGCCCCGACTTTGTGCTTGTACTCCTGAAAGATGTGGTTGTCAAAATCATGCTTTGAAAGCCCAAACGCCACATCAGAAAGCATCATGATGAAACGTCGGTAGCTGTCATAAACAAACCGGGGATTTCCCGTTTCTGCAATCAAAGCCTCAATCGTAACCGGGTTCAAACCCAGGTTAAGCACGGTATCCATCATGCCCGGCATAGAAAACTTCGCGCCAGATCGAACAGAAACCAGAAGCGGCTTGTTAGTCCCACCAAAGGTTCGCCCCATCTGTTGCTCAACATACGCAATGGCGTCCTTGACTTCATCCATCATTCCCGCGGGCAGAACTTTGCCTTCCGCGTAGTAGTCCATACACGTCGTCGTGGTTATGGTAAAACCTGGTGGTACGGGGAGCCCGATGTTCGTCATTTCGGCTAAATTGGCACCCTTGCCACCCAGCAGATCGCGCATTGTCGCGTTAGCCTCGTGAAAGAGATACACGCGTTTGGAACTACTCATGGAAACAGAATCCTCCCTGGATAAACGCCCTAATCTGAGCGTAAAGCTATTTTAGTGATACCGAGTTTAGTCGCAGTTTTGCGGAGTCATTGTACCCGCTCATGGGCCAACGAGGAGGTGAGCATTCTGTTAGTTCGTTTGATCCTTGCCACATAACTAAATGGAGTATCACCATTCCGGAAAAGGCGGGAAATATTTCATGTCGCTTTTTTCACTGGTTTTTTGCTGAATTACGTCTATAGTATTAGTCGCTCAAGTAATCGCGAATTCAGGAGTTGTGATATGAACATCTATGCATCTGCAATCATCTCTATGGCAGCAATCTGCGCCATTATTCCGGCAATGACAATGACCGCTCCACAGAATCCCCCTGCACAGGTCGCAACCCCGAAGGGGCAGCCACTAGACCTCTTCGACTTCTGGGTCGGCGATTGGGATATCTCATGGACAGATGCACAGAGTCACAAACATTCCGGAAACAATCGGATTGTCAAAATTCTAGACGGCAAAGTTATAGAAGAGAATTTTACTGGCGCTGCCACATCCCCTCCGATACTTCTGGGTAAATCAGTATCGGTTTTCTCCACTTCACAGAATGTTTGGAGGCAGACATGGGTCGACAATCAAGGCGGTTACATCTCCCTGACTGCCCAGGTAGACGGTGACAAGCGAATGTTCGTGACCGCGCGTGTAGTGAGAAATGGACAATAGATTTTTCAGCGAATGGTCTTTCATGACATCAAACACGACTCCTTTACGTGGGACTGGGAGTTAACACGAGATGGCGGAAAGACATGGACGAACCAGTGGAAGATCGAATACAAACGGAAGAAATCGTAGATACAATATTAGGTTCAAGAGTCCGAATTGAATCGGCATTGTTGCAATTTTCAAGGCTGGGTGACGGGTTGGGGCTTATTCGCGGGTATACTCTTCGGGCGTAGACGCTGAGTCATCAGTGAAGCTACGGAGAAAGCCTGAGGCGTAATTGAGTAAGACGAAAACGAAAATAAGAGAAGAAATCATACCAAAAAGTGAAGCACCTGTCGCAACAGAAACGACAACTATAACAACTTCATTTCACGATTTCGGTCTTAACGACACAATCATGGCGGCCGTTGCTAAGGCCGGATATGTTAACCCAACGGGAGTGCAGGCGCAAGCAATTCCGCACCTCCTCGCCGGACAAGATGTACTGGCACAGAGCCAGACGGGTACGGGTAAGACGGCCGCGTTCGGCCTGCCCCTCATTCAGAACATTGACCTCTCCAACAACACGGTACAGGCGCTGGTTATGGCCCCTACCCGAGAGCTGGCTGCACAGGTTGCTGGTGAACTTACCATTTTCTCCAACAACTCGGCGAAGATTGCCCTGCTGGTCGGCGGACAGCCGTTCGCACCGCAGGTCCGTTCGCTTCGAATGGGCGCGCAGATTGTTGTGGGAACTCCCGGACGAATCCTCGATCACATTGGTCGATCAACGCTAAATCTATCTACTGCACGCATGGCAGTGTTGGACGAAGCGGACGAAATGCTGGCGCTCGGGTTTCAGGAAGATGTAGAAGCCATTCTGGGCGGCCTGCCAGAAGGTAAACAGACTGCGCTTTTCTCGGCAACCCTGCCTCCTCGTATTCTCTCTCTGGCCGAGAAGAATATGAATAGCCCGGTTCGATTGAAAATCGGCGCTGTACGTGGCACCGTTGCGGAACTAACGCACTCGGGTTGCCTCGTTCCACACGGTAAAAAGCGGGAAGCAATGACCCGATGGTTGCTGCACGAGATGCCGGAATCGGCTATCGTTTTCTGCGCCACCCGTAAGGAATCTGCTGAACTTGCAGAGCGACTTCGTGGTACCGGATTTGACGCCGAACCGCTGCATGGTGAGATGGTACAGAACGAACGAGATCGTGTGATGAACGCATTCCGCGATGGTCGACTGCAGGTTGTCGTCGCAACAGACGTAGCAGCCCGCGGCCTCGATGTGCCAAGCGTATCCCACGTATTCAACTACGATGTCCCGCGAGATGCGGAGCAGTACCTGCATCGTGTTGGCCGAACGGGTCGAGCTGGTCGAACAGGAGCCGCCATCACTTTGCTTGAGCGAAAAGATGCACGCCTCTGGCGCAACATCGAGTTCGCTACTGGTAAGCCGATTGCCCTGTTGCCTGTTCCGACGGTCGCGCAGATCTCGGTCCGCCGACTGGAATCCTGGGAAGTGAAGCTGCGCGAGCAGATCACCCAACTTGGTTCTGAAGCTTCACGAGCAATCGTGGGCAGCCTCAGTGACGAGTTTGGCGCTCAGAACGTAGCGGTCGCAGCACTGGATATCGCGATGCTGTCCGCTCCGCAACAGGAACTTACGGGTGAAGACCTGACCGTTGCTGAAGTTCGACCGAAGATCGTCTCCCCGGCCCTCATCGGACTGAACATGGGACGATTGGAAGGTATACGACCGGGCGACGTCATGCGAATGATCACCACCGAGATCGGCCTACCTGGTCGACTTGTGGGTGTGATTGAACTGCAAGAACATACGACCACTGTTGAAATCCGAACGGACGACTCAGAAGGGCTTTGCCGCAAACTCGGCGCAGCCAGGGTTCACGGCAAGCGAATCAAGGCTCGTGTTATCCGCGAGAGCGGTGCACAGGCCATGCGCGATGCAGAGCCACCGCGACAACACGTCCACTCCGGCGGCGATCACACTTTCGCAAAGCATCACAAACGTCACAAACACTAATTCGTAAATACGTACTTAAAACTGCCCGGTTTACTCCGGGCATTTTTTGTGTCGGCAATGTTATTCCGTAGATTGAACAAGAAGGATTTCTTACCACGGTGTAGAACACTTCTTTTGTAAGACAGTCGCGCAACAGGGTGCGACTGATTTAAGAAGGATGACCTCCGATGAAGATCTTTCTTGCACTAACCTGCGTTCTGCTGACTTTCGGACTATACGGATGTCCGTCGAGTAATGACTGCCTGGCTGTCGTAACAGCAACGTCCCGATCCCCAACTATCACTGGCACGGTGACCTCTATCAATGCGGCTTCCAAACAATTTAATCTCGCGACTGGTCCTCCGACTGTTTGCCAGGCGCAAACGCTAATTATTGGTCAAACAGCAACCACCACCTATGAACACGTGAATCACGCTGCCGCAACGTTTTCGGACATCGTGGTTGGCAACAGTGTCACGATTACCGGCGATTTCAATGCCATCTCCGTTTTTGTTTCGACACACACGGTCATTCCATAAAGACTCATCTTTTCATTGCTCCCATTTCGCCCGACTAAGACATTTTAGTCGGGCGATTATTTTTGGTTAGTTGTGATCCTAAATATCGTTAACAAGGTCGACGCGATACGCGGTAAAATGGTGGATACAAACTCATGATTGGCCTGAATTAATTGTTCTACTGGATTCGAATTTACCGGGGCGCACTAAAAGCAGCAATTGCTTCTATGCTGCAATACCGATTCGCCATCCTCATATGGGCCGTCTGGGGATTTGTTGGACCGCTGATCTCTCTTGCCGTATGGTCGAGTGTTTCAAGTTCAAGCGGCGCTTCTATTACGGGATCGTCAGGTGCGCAATTCTCACGTTCAGATTTTGCGGCTTACTTCCTTACCTTCATGGTTTTTGGCCACCTTACCATGTCGTGGGATGCATTTGAGTTTGCATTCCGCGTTCGTGACGGCAATCTCTCCCCGAGATTGTTAAAGCCTATCCATCCCATCCACGCCGATATTGCAGCAAACCTGGCATTCAAGTTTGTAACCACAATGATGATTTTGCCTGCATGGATTCTTCTCGTAGTTTTGCTGCACCCGTCGCCACCGCAGAACTTTGGAACCCTGCTGCTTGCCATACCGGCATTAATTATCGCCGGCATGCTTCGGTATATGTGGCAATACAGTCTCGCTCTCATCGCATTTTGGACCACTCGGGTCGAAGCGATCAATCAGCTCTTCTTCAGTGTGGACAGTTTTATGTCCGGCCGAATCGCTCCTATCGCCCTGATGCCCGGATGGCTCGGAGCGGTAGCATACTACTCACCTTTCAGAGGCATGGGATCGTTTCCAGTGGAGCTTGCTCTCGGTCGCGTACAACCCGCCGATATTCTTCCCGGATTCGCTTTGCAATTCGTCTGGCTGGCAGCGGGGATCATCCTCTTCCGTATCCTCTGGGCCTCCGGAATCAAACAGTACTCGGCGGTAGGTGCGTAGAATGCGATACCTGAAGCTGTTGGGCGTTTTCTACAAGGCCAGTATTCAAACGGACATGGAATATCGCGCAGATTTTTTCACGCGAGTCATTGCAAGCCTTTTCAGCCTGCTCACCAATCTTGGCGCTTTCACCATTGCGTTTCACTACACCAAACGCCTCGGCGATTGGACGCTGCCACAGGCGACAGTACTGCTTGCGATTTACTACCTGATGGACGGTCTCATCGAGATGACCATTGCCCCGAACATGCGCCAGATCATGGAGCAAGTGAGGCAAGGCACACTCGACTTTGTGCTGCTCAAACCCGTCAGCCCGCAGTTCATGGCCTCCTTCCGAACGATCAATATCTGGCGAATGATGAATGTGCTGGTCGGTCTTGGATTGAGCCTCTACACTATTTCTCGACTGGGTCTGAGCGTCGGCCCTGTTGAAGCCGCGGAGTTTGCGTTGACGTTGCTGACTGGAATGATTGTGGTCTACTCATTCTGGCTCTTTCTGGTTACGCTCACCTTCTGGTTTGTTCGACTGGAGAATATCGAACAAATCATGTGGCAAGCATTCGAGGCCGCGCGGTATCCACTTGACATTTATCCCCTGTGGCTAAAGTCGACGCTAACTTATGTAATTCCCGTGGCTTTCATCATCTCGATTCCTGCCAGAGCGTTGACGGGCAAGCTGGCAATTTCGAGCCTGGCCGTTGCGGTAATTGTCGCGGTGACCATGTTTGTCTGCTCTACGCTCTTCTGGCGATTTGGACTAAAGCGGTATACAGGCGCATCGGCGTAACGGCAATTCCCTTGACCACGCAGGATTTGAGGTATTCGTTTTCGAATTTGATAGAGTAGTAAAATCCGGTCCAAAGTGAATTTGAATCTCGATGACTGACCTAAACCTCTCCATGTTTCGCGCGTACGATATTCGGACTCCGTCGACCCAGCTTACCGATGAGCTTGCTGAGCGACTCTGCAACGGGGAAGCCATTTATTTTCGCGACTCGGTTGGTACGAAAAAAGTAGTCCTTGCCCACGATGCTCGCGCAAACGGTCCGCGATATCTGGAGATTGGGGTAGCAGCTTTTCGTCGAGCGGGTCTTGACGTAGTGGTAGTTCCAGGTGTTTGCAGTACCAGCATGTTCTACTTTGCCGCAATGAAATATCCTGACCATGCAGGCGTGATGTTTGGCGCTAGCCATAATCCTGCCGGAGATACGGGCCAGAAGATAGTTGGTCCAAACGTTCGACCCATTGCAGAGCATATCGGTCCAGATGGTGGATTGGATAAAATAGTTGAGTTGTACCAGGCAGGTGAGAAATCCACTGATGCCACCCCGGGCAAATTGACGACGTATGACCCGCTTGAGGACTATGTCGCCTACAGTATGCAGCTTGCCGGAGTTGAGGCAGGATCGCTCCACGGTTTCTCCATTTTCCACGACTATCTTAATGGAGCCGCCGGACGCGAGATGATTCACGCGTTTGGGCTCGCGGGTGCAAACCTCAAATCGCTGCATGCCAATCCGGATGGTTCGTTCCCACTGGGTGACCCAAATCCCGTTAAAACCAATGTCGTCCGCGAAGGTATCGAGGAACTGGCATCTGGCGCCTACGCCATGGCAAACTTCTTTGATGGCGATGGAGATAGAATTGATTTCTATCATGGTTCTGGCACATATATCTCGAGCAGCTTTGCCTATGCGGCCATCCTTCCGTACATCCGCGAGCGATTTTCAGCCGATGGTCTTGGCGTTTATGCCGATCTAAAATCCAATCCCCTTGCCATAATGCAAATGGCGTCGACGGGCTTTAAGATCGATGTGGTTCGAAACGGACACAGCCAGATCAAAGAGAGCATTGCGTCGGACTCATACAAAGTTGGAGCCGTGGAAGAGAGCGCCCACTACTATGAGAAGTTCATTCTTGATGGCGGCGAATATAGCGCGGAGAACACGCTTTACATCTCTCTCCTCGGCGCTCGGGCATTCAATGAGCACCCGGAACGAATTGCCGAGCTCTTAAATATTCAGAGCCAGACGGCTAGGGAGCGCGAATGGGGGTATAAATTCTCCAGTGATGAATTGCGCGCCAGTGCGCTTGATGCGGTTAAGTTACACTTCGAATCGATTGGCGCCAAGAGCCTCACCCGCATGGCGAATGGGCTCGATCTGGAAGCCACCATGATGCGAATCGGTATTCCGTTTGAGGTGGATGTCGACACACATCTTCAATCCGGATGGGGCCAAGTATGCCAGCGAACTAGCCAGAGTGAAAACGGCCTCGCAAGATGGGAAGTCTGTGCCGAAAACGCTGAAATCGCCGCCAGAGCAAAGCAAGACGTGGCTCAAATTGTGAAAGAGTTCGGAGCCGGGGAAGAGTACCAGGGATGATGGTATCTGCAGAGGAGATTTGCTAATGGCTGGAAAGTACGCTGCTGTACTCGTGGCATTGCCCGTTGCCGTGGTTGTTTACTGGGCCATGCAGGCTCGGTACATTCCTAAAAATGAGATAAGTGGGTTCGAATCGTGGACTCCTTCTTCCTCGGAAATCGCTGCCACAGTAGAGGCAACCAAGGACAAGAAGTTTGAAGCGAAGATGGAAATCTTCTGTCGCGAATTCAAATCACGATTTCGCCAGCGGCAGGTTGCCGTTTCAGAGCAATTCGAAGGCAAGTCGTCCATAAAGCTTTTGTGCGCAGCGGTGATGCCGAAGTGGGATATGGCCAAAATCGCCGAATCGCTATCACAAGAGGCATCAGACATTTTCAAGACCCCGATTTCTGTAACTATCTATGAGACGTATATCTCCATGGCAATGAAGGAAGTAGGTGTCTTAACGCGTGATCAATCGGGAGCAATGTCTATTGACTTTGCCACCGGTTTCCCAAAATTAAAACCTCGTGCGGATCGTTCTAGTCCATTTCCCGTTATTCCCCAGCCTCAAAATACTGCCGGCATATTGATGGAACGTGCAAAAAAGAGATAAAAAATCTCCCACCGAAAATATTCGGAGGGAGATTTTTTAGCAATTCGGAACGGAGCGTCGTCAGGATTTAGCGTCGGTAAGGTGTACTGTTGGTGTTTCAACCCAACTCACGAGACAGTTGTTTAGGGATGCAGACTTATACTTACCGTACGCGTTGAAGTGGATAACCATGTCAAACACTTGAATGTCGGCATTCTCATAGTAGGTACATATGTCTCGGCCCGGCTCGGTTACGCTGATGGTGCCCGTACCCTGAATAACTACCATATTGCTGATCTCCTCGCCCCGCCGTGATTGTTCGGGGAAAATTTCTTGTTTCAGAGAAACGATGCAACTATTATAGACTCATCCAGCCCGGCAATTAGCGAGATATTGTCGTGATTTGTTCGTCACCGCTTCAATTATTTCGTGGGCTTGAGGGTCCACTCAATCGTCATCTCAATGGACTTACCCGGTTGAATGGTTTGAATGGGGCCAGCAATCTCCAACTCCACGTATTCCAGCGGATCGTTATTCCAGTAGACTTCTTGTCTACTACCCTTGTGCGGATACGTACCTACTTCGGCTTTATGTGGCACGGCACGCATTGTCACCACGCCTGCCCTGACCTTTGCAGTTAAGGATCGAATGGGCGCCAGAGAACCAACTTTGCCCGGCTTGGTGGAATCCCGAATGATGTGTATCTCCTTACCTTTTTCGGTGACTATTCCACTGTTAGGCGCTGTGTCTGAAAGGTTTACGTATCCGCCCTTTGGATTAGCCGGCATCAGAGCATATTCCGGCGAAGGAATCTGCATGATCTGCCAGACACTCCAATCCTGAGGGTTTAAGGCGGTATTCGTGATGATGTCGCGCATGTGAACTGTCTCACCCTTCACGATCCAAATCTCACGCTCTACGCGAATGTTGTGTTTTGCACTGATGCCTCCGCGAACCATCAGGTGATTGCCTTTAATCGATACATCTTGCGTACCGGGATCAATCGTCGGATCGGGGGGCCAACCCCATCGGTCCTGCGGGGCATTCCAGACTTTGTCGCCGCCATAATTCTGCCAGTCCTTAGCCTCGGCCGGTGGTATGGGCTTCTTGCCGATGAGCGCCGGATTCTCGTAAAGGAAGTTAGCTCCACCAACGCGGGCGAACCGCATTGTTCGACCAAGAATTGGCACGTAGATTACTTCGATGAGGTCATTCGACAGTCGCAAAGCGGGCATGCCGTGGTAATCGACATGCGATACCGTGGGCGATGTCTCCTTTTTGGGTGACTGGCTGCTGGCGGGCGACACAACGGCAAGAACCGTACTCAGCGTTAAAACAAAATGGGTGAACCAGGTCACTTTGTGCCACCCATCAGGTGACTCTTGAAATAGGCAAACATGGCGGCATCGGCGCGCTTGGCGTCTTCCCCACCAAAGCCGTGCCCTGCACCCTCCATGGTCATCAACTCCGCCTCGACCTCAGAGGCTTTGAGCTTGTCGACCATCCATACGGCCTGCTCAAATGCAACGTAGGGATCTTTGGTACCGTGGATGCAAAGTGTCGGAGCTGCGTTTGGCGTTACCCAGTAGAGCGGGCTGGAGCGAATATGCGCTTTATGCGCAGACTCGGCATTGCCGCCGAGGAACAGCGGCAGGACCTCCGCCGCATCGACCGATTTACCGTAAGATTTCGTGAAGTCGCTCGGACCGTAGAAGTTGACTACGCAGTTCACGGCGCTGGAATAGTCCTGATTGGCGCCGGGTCCTTCAAATTCCTTAACGCCGATGGTCACTCCTAGAAACTGTGCGAGGTGTCCGCCGGCCGAGCCACCAGTTGCGCCAATTCGATGCGGATCAATGTTGTACTTCTTGGCATTGGCTCGCAGCCACCGAACCGCCTCTTTACAGTCATAAACAGCCGCCGGAAACTGGTACTTCGGCGCGAGGCGATAGGTGACCGTCACCGCAACAAAACCCTGTTCGGCAAGTTGTTTGATAAGGCCGTTGTATCCGTCTCGAGTTCCAGCCCGGAAGCCGCCTCCATGAATACAGATAATCGCAGGCGAAGCGGACGTCGCATCCGCGGGTCTAGCCATGTTGAGCTGGAGGTGCTGGTTATCCGGGTTCGCGAACTCAATGTCGTTCTCCACAATGATCTTGTTCTGGGCCAAAGACGGAAGCGAGAGTGAGGCAATAACGGTAGCGAAAAGAATAGTCGAGAAGAGTCTGTTCATTTGATTCGTCCTTGAATGTTTGTTTGGCGGTTGGCATAATTTCAATAGTAAGTTGGTCTTTGGAGGCAGATAATCCTTTACAGTATCAACTGTTAGGTTTTTTGGAATGTTCGAGTTGATGTTTGAAAGGTATCCTCATGGCATGAACGATCAAAATGAAAATCAGGCTTCGAATAGACCTGTGGTCGTCATTGTCGGGTGTGGATTTGGCGGGCTGGCTGCTGCCCGTGCTTTGAAGAAAACCAACGCTCGGGTAATCGTGATTGATCGACACAACCATTTCCTGTTTCAACCCTTGCTGTATCAAGTTGCGACGGCTGACCTCTCCCCTGCCGACATCGCTGCGCCCATTCGGAGCATCCTTCACAAACAGAAGAATACGGAAACTATCCTCGGCGAGGTAGTAGGAATTGATGTAGACCGCAGAATTGTGTTTCTAGCCAATCAAGAATTGAGTTTCAATTACCTTGTTCTCGCTACAGGGGCTCGACACAGTTATTTTGGCCGCGACGATTGGGAGCAATTTGCCCCCGGACTGAAGACTATCGCAGATGCAACCGCCATTCGGGGAAGAATTCTCTCGGCATTTGAGCAGGCGGAAATAGAAGATGATATTGATCAGCGCCGCGCTTTACTCACCTTCGTGATCATCGGGGCGGGACCAACTGGTGTGGAGATGGCCGGTACGATTGCCAATCTGGCTCGCGTAACATTGCGCTCAGACTTCAGACACTTTGACCCGGCTTCCGCAAGGATCATGCTTGTAGAAGCAGGACCAAGGATTCTCTCGGCATTTCCGGAATCGTTGTCGGCAAAGGCAGCGAATGAACTTAAGCGGATGGGCGTGGACATAAAATGCAACACGAAAGTTGAAGACATTGTAGAGTCGGGAGTACAGACTGCCGTCGGATTTATTCCATCTAGCACGATTATCTGGGCCGCAGGTGTCAAAGCATCTCCGGCGGCATCGTGGCTCGGGGTAGAAGCGGACCGAGCCGGTCGTGTGGTTGTTACTGCGGACATGTCGGTACCGGAAAGACCAAACATCTTTGTATTGGGCGACACTGCTCTTTTTAAAGTAGGCGATAAGCAGCTGCCAGGTATCGCACCCGTCGCGATGCAGCAGGGTAGATTTGTCGGAGAGTTAATTCGGGATCGAATAATTGGCAGTTCAGAAGTGCGCAATTTCAAGTATCGGGACAAGGGCTCCCTGGCTGCGATTGGAAAGACATTCGCCATCGCAGAATTCGGCAAGATGCGAATCAGCGGACTGGCGGGTTGGATTCTCTGGGTGACCGTTCACATCTTCTACTTGATGGGTTTCAGGAACCGGATTGTAGTTGCCCTCAACTGGATTTTTGCCTACGTGACAAAGGAGCGAGGGGCGCGTCTGATTGTAGAGGACGAGGCAAATGCAACAAACCAATAGCGCTGTTCGTGAGCTTATCTTCAAAAGAGGATTTTGCAACACGGTTAACGCAATCTAACGCCAATGAAATGTCATTATCGGAGGCTACAACATGAAAATAATGAAATTCTGCGCCCTGTTTGGCTTACTCCTGATAACTTGCTGCAGTTCGGTTCTTGCTCAATTCTGTCCAATTTGTGGCACGAATCCATGCCGAGAGGTTGCCCGAAAAAAGGGAATTAAGGTGCCTGAGCCGCCGATTGAACGCCTGACTGTGGACCAGACAATCGCCACCGGCGGAATCATGTCTAAACTCATGAGAGCCGCCAGCGCCGATATGAAGAACTTGAAGAATGAATTTGATATCTGGATGATTGGCAAGAATCCACGGTCGCTGTTCAATACGGCGAACCTTATGACGGAAGACCCCAGAGATTTGCGAAATCCACAAACACTTGAAGATTGGGCTGCAGCGAATAAGGCAGACAATCAAGCGAAGAGCCTCGGTGCAGTTTTCAAGGGCGTTCTCGGAACTTTGCCATTCCTGGGAACAAAAATCGTCTCCGGCGCAGATTCACTATCAACACTCAAAAACGGAGATAAGCAGTATGAGAACCGCGTAAAGCAGCTCATAAACATCCTCGACAACGAAACAACTAAGGCAACGGGGCAGCCAGCTAAGCCCGGTCCGCCGCAATGTTCTACTGAAGATGAAGCCGCTAATTCATGCTCTGGTGATTTGCAGGAAGCTGCCATCGTGGCGAAGAGCCTTCGAGATAAACTGCTATTGTCTGTGCTTTACGGATACAACAGCGCTGGACTCTACCATCAGGCGCACGAGTTTTACGATCTGGCACAAACGAGGTGGGGAGCCGTTTCAGATCCAGCCATCCGGGCCGAAGTGAGTCGCGAAATTGCGTTTGCCCACGCACAACTGCAATCCACGTATATTGACCAACAGGGTGGCGATCCGTCGTCAAAGGGATCAGGAAGCCTGCTGGACATTGGTCGAACATCCGTCATCAATTTCAAGGCGACCAAGCAACCAAGCCCTACCATTATCCCTGGTGTATTCATCAACGCAACTCCATATGATGTGAATGCAGATCAGCGGACCGGGTTCCGACTCTCTTTGATTCCTGTCGACGCAGGCAAGATGAAAGTGGTCCTGAACAACGTGCACGTCCCCGGGACGATTCAGTTTAACGGCGACAACTTCAATTCGATCAAACTTCAGTTTCTGAGCCCGACAGATCGTGTAAACCTGAGCGCAGACGGTGATAAGGTTTTTTCAGCTGGCGTGAAGATCAGCATCAATGGTCAGGAAATTGGCATAATAGACATTCCACTTCCTAACCAGTCAAGGATTGTACTCCCGGATGGTAAGTGGTCTCCACCACCTCCCGCGTCGACGAGAGGATTCCATGTGGATACGGTTATCATGGGTGACGCGCAGTACGCCATTCGACTTCAATTCTCGGATTTACCGAACTCGGGGCGGTAAAATCAAGGTCTAAAAGTAATCGTTTGGGAGTCAATTGCAACAATGTTTATAGTAACACCTGAGATGCATCGCCAGTGGGAAACAGATGGATACCTTCTGGTGTCCGGTCTGTTCAATCCGCATGAGATGGACCTTCTTGGCAAAGTCGGCAAAGCTGATCAGGAGCTTGCCAGCCAGATCAAGGAAAGGCATGACGCTTCTGGAGCAATCACTACACTCGCTCTAAGCAATGACCTCGGCGAAGATATCTACAGCGCAATCGTCCGCTGCCCGAGGGTCGCGAACACGATGGAAACGCTGCTGGGCGATGAAGTCTACCACTATCACCACAAGATGAACATGAAGGCGCCATATGTGGGCGGCGCGTGGGAGTGGCATCAGGATTATGGGTACTGGTACGGAAACGGGTGTCTGACACCGGATATGGGGAGCTGCTTCATAGCGGTGGACCGCGCGACCCGAGAGAACGGATGTCTCCAGGTTGTTCGTGGTTCACATAAAATGGGTCGAATTGATCACGGCAAAGTCGCCGATCAGACGGGTGCGGACATGGAACGTGTGGACGAAGCTATGAAGGTGATGGAGCTCGTTTACGTGGAGATGGAGCCGGGCGACGCTCTCTTCTTTCACAGCAATCTGCTACATCGTTCCGACCGAAATAACAGCCCGAATCCTCGCTGGGTCTTTATCTGTTGCTACAACACGAAGAGTAATAATCCGTACAAAGAATCCTACCACCCACGATATTCCCCGCTTGAAATCTGGTCGGACTCACGGGTCGCTGAGATCGGCGAAGCTCAACTGGATCAAATCTTATCTGCCAAAAGCGGATAGCACGGGTTTGGCAGTCCAGTCTGTCGGAAGCTTAACCCCCAGGACATAGAGCGCCGTTGCGGCAGTGTCAATGGTGTTGACTGGGGCTGATATCTTAAAACCTGGCTTCAACCCAGGGCCATGAATGATCCACGGGATAGTCATATCCTCCGGCGAGCTTGATCCGTGTTTGTGCGAATGTCCACCGTGGTCGGCAGAGACGATGATGATAGAAGTCTTGTAAAGCCCCTTCTTTTCCATGGCCGCGAAAATAGTACCAAGAGCCTTATCGGTCCCATGCATAGATTCTATCTGCTCTTTTGACCCCCAGCCGTATTTGTGTCCGTAGCCATCCATGTCGGGCAGGTGGATGAACAGCAAGTTCGGGGGACCTTTTTGAATGACTTCGGCGGCCTTGCGAGCTACCTGAAAGTCCATGTCGCCGGCAATAATAAACTCCCCAACCGATCCCGGCGGAGCAATGTGCTGAAGCTTCTTCTTGGCCACAATCATCATGGAACTCAAGTGAGCAGGCTGAGCAAGCTGAAAGATCGTTGGTACTTTGACGTAGCCTTTTGATGGTTCCCAGTCATCCCAGATCATCTTGTGCTCACGCGGAGTTCGACCGGTCAACATGGAAGTGTGGCTCGTGAGTGTCACGCTTGGGAGCACCGTCTGTGCCGCCCAAGTGACCGCACCTTCCTGCACCAGACGATCCAGATTTGGCAGATGACCGTTTCGCAACAGCGATGCTTTGCCTCCATCGATGCTGATGATGACAACGTGCGTCGTCAGCGCTGGCGATTGTGCCTCGGCAATTCGGAATCCAGAGATTATGAACACCAGCAAGAGCACGGTTAAACGAGAAATTGGCTTCAAAATGGACTACTTTCCGATCGTGAGTTTCTCTGCTGGCACGCCCTTGAGAGCGCTGGCCCCAAACAGTGTTGGCTTATACTTTCGCTGACCGTACATTTCCATCTGGTCGCTGAAGTGCGGACTCTTCTCGTTGGAGCTATCGCCATATGGGATGACGGTCCATGACTTGATGCCTTTCGGGTCGAGGTCAACGATCATCCGGTAACTACTACCCACACTGCAATGGATGGCGCCGTTTTTGAACTGTCCCGCAGCAGGGTTAATAGACGCAAAGTCATACCTGGCGATGTAACCGAATCCCGCTGTGGGAACTCGTTTGCCACCATGTTCTGTGTAATGCATATCGCCCCACGGCACCGCCAGTTTGCCATGATCCTTCTTGATGGCGCTCACAGCCGTTACCAAATGCTCTACGGCGTCAGAGGTCATATCAGGCGTACACCCCGATTCGGCGCAGGTACGTGCCATTATTTCCATCTTCGGGTCTGTCAAAAGCCAGTAGACATAGAGCGAGGCGCCAACCGAGTCGATATTTGCTCGTCCATCCCAGGACGCAAGAATCTTCAACGCTTCCGGATCGACTGAGTTCGCCTTGGCAGCCGCCGCAACCAGGGCATCCTTCGCCTTAACGGCATAGGGTATGAACGTCTCGGTCGCCGTTATCTTGGCCTTTTCAACGCTCATTTTTGGCGTCTTGAGCAACAGGTTAGAGAGCAAGTCAAATCGAGTCGTAGGCTTGTAGGTCGTGACGTCCGCAGGATATTCCTTTCGGACTTTTTCAAACCCGAGCCAGGTATCCATCGGATCCGAGTTGCAGTTCACGAGAATTCCGGACGCCGGGTTCACACTTCGCGGCAGATCATCAAGGCTCCAGAGGTCGCCCCAGGTTGTTGTCGGGTCCGCCCCGTCGACTGTTTTTCGCCAGTTGATGGCTGAATTGCGATGCGGAATTCTGGCGTTGTACTGATAACCGATATTCCCCTTGGTATCCGCATAGACAATGTTGAACATACTAATTCCACGCGGAAACAGGGCCTTTCGGAATTGCGCACCATCTTTGGCACGAAGCATGTTGAGCGTCTGCTCAAGGCTGGTGCCACTGCCCAGCATGGCAAGTCGAACACATCGGCTCTGGAATGGCAGCATGGGTCCCCATTCGGTCATCTTGACCGAACTCTTGCGGGACTTCACTTCACCGCCTACTATATACTTGAACTCGTACGTTTCGGTTGTGTATGTCTTCCAGGTGCCGTGATAGTTATACTGGGTCGGGTCGCCGGGTTTTGGCGTGACTTTGTATATGGTGAATTGTCGAGGATTGTTGTTAGTCATGCACCATGCAACGTTTCGGGTATGCCCCATTGCTGGGAAAGGTAGGCCGGGAAACGTGACGCCATGAAATCCAAGTTCGGGCGTCTCGATACCATATTCGTGCCATCGAAAGAAACCATCCCATGGCAGGTGCGGATCAGCCGAGAGGAGAGCGTGTCCGGTGGTCGTGCGCTTCGGAGAGAGTGCAAACTGGTTGCTCCCCATGCTCGGGGTCAATTCACCTTGCAATTCCTGGAGCGCCATCCCAGCATTGATGAATTGTCCGAAGGTGAGTACGTCGACCCGAGTGAACGGTTCGACCCAGGTCGGTAGATTGGCCTTCTGTTTCGCGAGAGCGGCATTCGCACCTGCGACATAATTATCAATGAATTTTGCAACTTCGCCGGTCAATTTAGGAGCAGTTTCTATTGCGTAGTTTTCCATGCCGAGTGACCTGACAACCTGATCAATGATTAACGCCGATTGTCCATCTATCTCCGCTGTGCGCCCCCTTGCCATTTTGTAGTTCCGCGCCATGTGGACTGCGTTATCCATCGCGGCAGCGTAACCTTGCCCGTATGCGGCGTCGACCAGTGTCTTTGCTGAAATGGTCGGAGTACCGAACTTATCGCGTTGAATGGTCACGGTCTGGCAATTGCCAGTTCGCCAACTGATTAGACTTACCGACATTCCCAGGGCAACTAATATGGACCTTTTCATCTGTCAAATTACTCCTTTGTAATTGCCGGTTCTGTTGAGGGTGCTGCCACGTCGTCTACATTCGCGCCCTGAAAAATCTGATCGATTACCTCTTCAATGGGCGGGTCTTCTACGGTCAGGTCGATCACGCTGAGTTCTGTTAGCGCGCGCGCAACCAACGCAGACGCCTCTGCTCGCGGCACACGAAGTGTGACTTTGTTATCCACAATGCTGCTCACGTGTCCCAGCGCCTCTGCCTTATGCACGTCTTCAATGTTCTCGACGTCCAACTTGACCAACTTCAGCGGCGACATTCTATCCGCCAGCTTCGAGAGGTCCCCGTCATACAGTAACTTTCCATGGTGAATAACAATAACTCTGCTGCACAACGCCGTGACATCCGCCATGTAGTGGCTCGTTAAAAGAACAGTCGCGCCGTGCTTCTCATTGTGCTGATGAACAAACTGCCTAATCCGACCTTGCATGGTCACGTCGACGCCCAGGGTTGGCTCGTCCAAGAAAAGAACTTTGGGAAGATGCAGTAACGCTGCGGCAAGTTCGCACTTCATACGTTCGCCCAATGAGAGACCACGGACAGGTTTCTTGATCAGCTCACCGAGTTCAAGTAATTCTATTAACTCGCTCAGAGTTTGTCTGAATTGTGTTTCCGGGATTTCGTAAATCGCCTGATTCACGAGGAAACTGTCCATCGCCGGAATGTCCCAGATCAACTGGTTTCGGTTGCCCATCACCAGGCTGATGTTTCGCAGGTAATCGTTGGAGCGCTTCCAGGGGGTGAAACCCATGACCGAGGCCGTACCACCTGTGGGATGTAACAGGCCCGCGAGCATCTTTAACGTGGTTGTCTTTCCGGCGCCGTTTGGCCCGAGAAACCCGACAACCTCACCCGGTTGAAGGTCAAAACTAACACCTTCGACCGCTCGCACATCTTTATATTTGCGCTTAAAAAGACTCCCAAAAGACGCGCCTGCACCTGCCTCGCGTTCGTGAACACGATAAGTCTTTTGGAGGTCAACAACGCTAATTATTGGATCGTTACTCATTGAATTCCCATCGCTCCCGGTAGCGGTGTGTATTTGTTTTGTCCGGAGGTCTTATCCACTCCGCGAACCAGATAGATGTGATGCTCGTGCGTCCAGCCCGGCCGAGGTCGATGGACTACATTCGCCGGCATAAATCGCATGGTGTATCCACATCGACGCTTGTCCGAGTGGTTTGGATTCGAGCCATGAATGGTCCATGAATCGTGGAAGTGGCACTCTCCAGCTTTCAATTCAAGGTCAACTGCTTTGGAATTGTCGATAGTCGATGGATCAATCTGCCGGTCAAATACGTTGGTCGACTTATCCACTGCGGAGTACGAACTCAAGTCGGCTGGTGAAGCCAGATGTGACCCAGGAATAACCCGCATACACCCATTCCCGACTGAAGATTCATCTACTGCCAGCCACAAAGTGATAACCTCCATCGGATCCAGCCTGCCACTCCAATAGGCGCCATCAGTATGCCAGGGTACAGCTTTACCATCGCCTTTTGGTTTCGCGATGAAGTGAGAAGAAAACAAGATGATATCCGGACCAATGAACTGCTCAATCACATCCAGCAAGCGTGGATGCGCGAGGTAATTAAAGAGCCAGGGATCGGTGAAATGAAGCACGTCCAGCTCTTCTGGTCGAGCGCCGACCGGCAGGTTCGCGATCATTTCGTCGACGTGTTCCCGCAACGCCGTCAACTCCCCCTCAGTAAAGATGCGCCCGTATTTCAGATACCCGTCTCTTCTAAACGACTCGACTAATTCCGGTGTTGGAAGTGGAGACAATTCCCAGGAGTTTGACGGCATATTGACCTTCCAACGTGTAGTTATGCGGTGGAGTCAGTATGACCGAGAAGCCCGGTTATGAGCAAATCTTTGCCGAAGGTCTTTGTCTCCACAGAATGAAGTTCCAGGGCATCTGCCATCCGCTCGATCCCCACCCCCTCTACCCCGGTCGGAGCAGACGCACCACCAACAATCTTAGGTGCGATGTACCAGCTCACTCGATCTGCGACGCCAGAATTCAAGAAAGCGGCGTGCGTCTTGCCGCCACCCTCTACATAGATGGAGTTTATTCCCCGTATCGCAAGAAGTCTCTTGACTTCGTGAAGGTCCAGCCCAGAATGTGCCTTACATTCCACGCGTACAACCGCTACGCCTGCGACTTCCAGAGCCACCTGACGTTCTGACAACGCCGAAGCACCAGTTACAACGATGACAGGAATTTCACGAGCCGACAACACTAATCTGGAAGAAAGCGGTAAGCGTAAGTTGGGGTCGAGGATAATACGCGTCGGCTGAATATCGGGTTTCGGATCGAGGCGGGCGTCGAGCATCGGGTCATCTGCTATAGCTGTCCCCACCCCAACCAGAACGGCGCCTGATCGGGCTCGTTCAAGATGCACGTTCGCTCGCGACTCGTCTCCGGTAATCCACCTTGAGTCGCCTGTAGCAGTCGCAGTCTTGCCGTCCAGTGTCGTCGCGCATTTCAGCGTTACAAATGGCAGACCAGTTTTTTGAAAATGAAAAATTGCTTCATTCAGGCGAGTGCATTCGGCTTCCAAAAGACCCACTTCGACTTGAATTCCGGAACTACGTAAACTGGCAATCCCCTGACCGGATACCTTTGGATTAGGATCAACACTGGCACAGACTACCCGCGACACTCCAACCTCTTGCAGCGCCAGGGCACACGGAGGTGTTCGTCCAAAGTGAGAACAGGGTTCCAAGGTTACGTAGGCTGTCGCCCTTGCCACGCTTTCGGTTGCAGACCGAATGGCTTCAACTTCCGCATGCGGCATTCCAGCCTGATGGTGATAACCTTCACCGATAATCCGCCCATCCTTGACCAGTACGCAGCCGACCATGGGATTTGGATGCGTGAATCCCTTACCTGCCAGTTCGAGAGCCCGGGACATAAACACAATGTCGTCTGGGGTAAAGTCCACTCTTATATCTCAGCTTCTGGAGGGGAATTTTCTGGTTTCTTGCCGGACCCCATGGTTGTTGCCTGCAGCATCTTCATTCGCTCATTAATGAGCTGGAAGCGGACTTCCCTGGTGTAAAGCCACGCAATGATGACGAGCAGAAACGCCAGCAACAGGCAAGTGGAGTAATAAAGCCAGATTATCAGAGCCTGCACTTTGAAAGCGCGACGAATTTTCTCCGTCATCATAGCCGGAGGCGTAGGGTGAAAAAATGGATGCACTACAGAGACACATAACATTGTTGCAATGATGCCAATGACGATGTACGTGATGACTCGTAATCGGCGCTGACGCAGGTTTGGCGCGAATGGATCGGGCTTGTAGTCATCTTCTTGATTTGACATTGCCTGCTCCCCTACTCCAGCGCATTCAATATGGCGCGCACACCCTCAGCGGGTCCGCATGGGTAACCAAAGATGCCATTTCCCGCGACAATCACATTCGCGCCCGCTTCCACAACCTCTTCCACATTGTTGACATCGATACCACCGTCGACCTCAAGATCAATCCAATGCGATGCCCGGTTTAGAATCGCTCGCGCATCCCGCACCTTTTGCATGGACGCTGGAATGAAATGCTGACCACTGAAACCCGGGTTAACCGTCATCACGAGCAGTTGATCGATGTCGTCTAGCAGATACTCCAGAACCGATAATGGCGTTGCAGGATTGATGGCAAGTCCTGCCTTGGCACCCATCAGCCGAATCTGGCTAAGGGTTCGTTGGATATGCGTTTCGGCCTCGGCGTGAATAGTGATTATCTGGGCTCCAGCGCCCGCAAACTCCTCAATAAGGCGTTCAGGGTGGACTACCATCAAGTGCACATCGAAGATTGCTGTTGTGGCCTTGCGCAGCGCTCGCAGTGGATGTGACCCAAACGTAATATTCGGTACAAATTGACCGTCCATCACATCAAAGTGGAGGTAATCTGCACCAGCCTCATTGCAGAGGCGAGCGGCAGACCTGAAGTCTCCAAAGTCGGCGGAAAGAAGTGACGGTGAAAGGTGAATACTCATTGTCTCCCCCCCGGCAGAGCCTGAGTCGTCTCGCTTACCGGTTTCGGGTCTTCCCCGTAAAATACTCGTACCGTGATTCGGGTCCCCACGACGGTTACTTTGGCGACGATTTTATCGCCTTCGCCATGAACTTCGTCCACGGCGGTATGCGTTCCAAGGGCGTCCTCAAATTCCATACGCACTCGGCGTGATCCTTTGCCGTCGGCTGGCACCTTTTTAGAAAGTGTAAAACTTCTTGGCGATTGCCCAGAATTGTCGGTGCTTGTTCCATCCGTTTTGTTGGAATCGGTGTTGCCACCCGGATTGTTGCCGTCGGTTGAATTCCCGGAATCACCATTCGTAGCGTCTGGTTTATTGGCCTTGCCCGGTTCCGGCGAACCATCCGGTTTCGGACCGTCGCTGATGACCAATCCAACCTGCAGGTCCCGATTGACACGCTTTCGCGGTCTCGGATTCTGACTAATGACAAAGTCGAACGCAACTCTAGTATCATAAGCCCGATCAACTGTGCCAAGCGTCATACCGGCTTCCTTCAGCTTCGTTTCCGCGACCTCCTTTTGAAGATTGACAACCTCTGGAACATAGACAAGCTTGCTTCCCTTGCTCACCCAGATATTTATACTTCGACCGGCGTGGACTGATCTTCCTGTAAGGTCAGGCTCCGTGCGGATAATCTGGTTCCTGTCAAATTTATCGCTAAACTCGTCATGTTCCATCAGGCGAAGGCCAGCTTTTTCGGCGGCAGATCGGGCGTCCTCAAGCTTCATGCCCACCAACCGGGGAAACGACTGTTCTGGCGGTTGCGTCAACATCGCCATCCAGACTGCTACACCGCCAATGATGATGGAGAGCAATACAAACACGACAAATCCAATGGCCAGCTTCAGGAATGGAGAAAGGCTATCATCGCGACCAATTGGCCTGGACATTTTGAATTCTCCTCCCGACCTCTCTGGAGGGATATTAATACCCGGATCAGGCGCAATAGGTCGAGGTGTAACCGCGACAACCTCAGGTTCATATGGAGCAGGTGTCATCGGCACCGGATCATTATCCAGTGGCGACCATGACAACGATTTGCCGAATCGTAGCGCTTCGCGGACCAACTTCAAGTCTACAAGAAGGAAAGACGCATCTACATATCGCTGATACGGGTCCTTCTGGAGGAGCTTAAGCACAATGCCTTCCAGCGATCTAGGTACCCCCGGATTTACGATCTTTGGCGATGGCGCTGGCGACTGCTGATGCTTCATGGCGATGACGACCGGCGTCTCCCCGGTGAACGGCAGACTTCCGGTCAGCATCTCATAAAGGATAACACCAAGACTGTAGAGATCAGAAGGAACAGTTGGCGATGTGCCCTGAGAAATTTCCGGCGCCTGATACGGAATGGCTCTAACCAGGTTGGCCCCTGCGGCTTCGGGAGAGACCGCCAGACATGAGGCAATCCCAAAGTCCGTGACTTTGACCGCGCCTTCCGGGCTGGCGATGACATTATTGGGGCGCAAGTCGCCGTGAATAACTCCTCGACTATGTGCAACCTGCAGCGCCTCTGCGATGGCAATACTGAAATCTACTGCTACGGAAAGGGTGAATGGCGCAATCCGACGAATCCGCTCCTTAAGGTTCATCCCGCGAACGAACTCCACGACCAGAACCGGATTGCTCCCATCCATCACAATCTCTTCCAATCGGGCAATGTGAGGGTGTTCCATGCCCAATACGGAGGTGAGTCGAGATTGAAACTCCGCCTTTAATTCTGAACTCGAGCTAAATGCAGGTTCGAGGGATTTCAATGCGACAATGCGGCCGGTTGCATTATCACGGCACTTCACTACAGAGAAGATCGCACCCTCGCCAAGTCGCTCAAGGACTTCAAATCGATCCCCGATGAGTTTGCCTGACAATTACGCCTTCTCCGCCGGAGTGAACTTCTGTAACACGAAAACGATAATAGTGACTGTCAGGAGAACTACATAGAGAAGAGTGAGATCGACCGTTGCCAGACCGGGAAAAGTTGTTGCGCCGGTCAACATAAGACTGGTTCGTTGCATGGTGCAGAAATATTGAAATGCAGGAATGATCAGCCAGCCACACGCGACAATGTGAATTATCGGTGACAAACGGGCTTCAGGGAGATTGACCCGATCAGAAAGTGAAGACGCATCAGTAATCGGGCTGTCGGAAGCATCCACGACCATGGGCTTACCTTCCACTAAGGCATTGCAGTAATGCGACGCAGAACCTGCCTGACGATTTCGTTCTCTATACCTTTAACGACTTCTACGCTGCCAATTCGGTTTGCAAGGACATATGCTGGCTTGCCAAGTTCGCCCTTTTTGTCAAATGCCGTGGTCTCAATCAGTGCATCGTGCGACAGATCGCCGGGCAGCTTGGTCGGCAATCCGGCAAGCGTGAGAAGCTCAATCGTCTGATCCAGAACATCAACCGGAGTAAACCCTATTTCGATCCCGATTTGGGCTGCTGCCACCATTCCAATGGAGATGGCCTCGCCGTGCGTGAATCTTCGGTAATTCGTAACCGATTCAATCGCGTGGCCAAGCGTGTGCCCATAATTCAGGATGGCCCGGAGACCACCTTCCTTTTCGTCCGCCGAGACAACGTCGGCCTTAATCTGGCAACATCGGCTCACTGCTTGTAGAAGTGCATCACGATCAAGGTTCAGCAGGTCGCGCATACTACCGCGCAGGATTGCAAAGAACTCATTATCGCTGATTATACCATACTTGATGACCTCGGCCAGACCACTTCTGAACTCGCGGGTCGGGAGCGTGGCGAGGGTCTTTACATCCACGAATACGGCGTTTGGCTGATGAAATGCACCCACCAGATTTTTGCCGTGCCGATAGTCGACCCCGGTCTTGCCGCCAATGGCAGCATCCACCTGCGCAAGAAGAGTTGTTGGTACCTGTACGAAGTCGATTCCGCGCATGTAGGTCGCAGCAGCAAACCCGACCATATCACCCAGGACACCGCCACCAACCGAAACCAGCAACGACTTCCGGTCCAGCCCACATCGCAGCATCTCGGTATATATGCGTTCAACGGTCCGCAGGGACTTATATCGTTCTCCGGGTGCAATGGTGAAGGTAGACGTGCGTAGGTCTGATCTGGTCAGCCCATCCTCAATTCCCGATGCATATAACGATTGCAATTTTGGATGCGAGACAATTAGACAGGAGGTGTACTTACCACCAGAAATAATCTGGGAAGCGACATTATCAAGGTTGCCATATCCAACATGGATAGGGTAACTCTGCGATGGAAGAGTAACTCGAATTTCAGGCATGTTTTGCTGGTGATTCCAGAGGTGGGATTTTTGGCCAGATTTCAGCGAGTCGCCGATATTCTGATAGCACAATATCAACAGACCGATCTCGGCCAAGACCAGTGGTGTCCACAACGGCATGAGCGGCCGAAAAGTAGTACTCTTCTCGCTGATCCAGCATCTTTGTCACATGCGCCAGAGTGTCTTCTACGTTTGTAAGTAATGGTCTCGTGCGTCGAGTGGAACACCGTTTTGCAATCTCTTCGGCTTTTGCCCAGAGTAGAATAACAATGCCACTCCTTCTCAGTAATGCGATGTTTGCGGACTTCAGCACAACACCTCCGCCAGTCGAGATAACCTGGTCGGGTTGGTTTGCGAGATGCCTCACAGTAGCAGATTCCATCCCACGAAAAACGGGCTCACCCTGATGCTCAAATATTTCAGCAATACTCCGTTCAGCACGACGCTCGATACAGGCATCTGTATCTCGAAAGGCAAATCCTAACTTTTCGGCGCACTCTCTACCGATAGTCGATTTACCCGTACCCATGAACCCAATCAATACCAGATTCGGTTGCGACATCACTTAGATCCGGAAAGCTGGACCCCGCGCGCCTCAATCGACTCCACGTAGGATCGATAATTGCGGAGCAATTCTTCCATACTGTCGCCACCGAACTTTTCAACAACTGCCTCGGCCAGAACCATGGATACAACCGCTTCACAGATTACGCCTGCAGCCGGGACTGCACAGACGTCCGACCGCTCAAAGTGCGCAGTCACGGCAGTCCGATCTGCAAGGTTCACAGACCGCAATGGAGATTTCAACGTAGAGAGCGGTTTCATGGCGGCGCGAACCACAACAGGTTCGCCGTTTGTCATTCCACCTTCCAGGCCACCGGCATGGTTGGTCGACCGAGTGAATCCATCGGATGCGCCGTGAAACAGCTCATCGTGGACGAGGGAACCCAGTCGATCAGCCACGCCAAATCCTAATCCAATCTCTACTCCCTTTATTGCCTGAATACCCATGACGGCGCCAGCCAATCGACTATCCAGCTTGCGATCCCAGTGCACATGACTACCAAGTCCAGGTGGGCAACCAACCGCAACAATCTCTACGATCCCACCAAGGGTATCTCCCGCTTCACCGGCTTTATCGATAGCCGCAATAATTTCGGCTTCGGCTTCTGGATTCGCAACTCTTACAGGGGAGTTTTCGGCTATTTGTTCCACATCAAAATAGTTAACCTGCCTGGGAAGCTGCACATGAATTCCACCGAGCATAGAAACGTGGCTCATGACATGGACCCCGATTTCTTTCAACAGCAATCGACAGATCGTTCCCACAGCAACAATGGAAGCGGTATTGCGAGCGCTGGAGCGTTCCAAGATATTGCGCAGGTCATCGGTGGCGTATTTCATCATGCCCGCAAAATCTGCATGGCCTGGTCGAGCCTCTACAATTGGGGGAGTTTCGGTATTAACGGGACGAACGGACATACGGTCGAGCCAGTTTTCAAAATCCCGGTTACGTACGAGCAGAGTTACTGGACTTCCTAACGTTCTGCCAAACCGAACCCCTGAGATTATTTCTACGGTATCCGTTTCAATCTTTTGACGATCTCCTCGGCCGTACCCACCTTGCCGGCGTTTGAGTTGCCGATCAACTTCATAAAAATCCACGATCAAACCAGAAGGCAGCCCCTCAATGATTGCCGTCAAACTCGGCCCGTGGGATTCTCCGCCTGTCAATACTCTCAACACGTTGCAATAACCTCACATAGAAAAGACCGACCTCTCGGGCCCGTTCGGTAAGTATACCAGAAGGAGCTTTTGAGAGGTCGGTCTAATAAAGCAGACTATGTCGGATTACGGCCGAACGTTAACCGCACCACCACCGGACGTCGGAGGAGCCTGGCTGATAGGATCCGCGAGAATGGTAGGAGTGATGAAGACCAGCAGTTCGCTATCCTGCACCGTATTAGAGGTGCTTCGGAAAAGACTTCCAATAAGAGGAAGATCAGCGAAGAGTGGGACCTTCTTCGTAGAGCTGCGGTCGTTCTTCTTAACAAGTCCACCGATCACGAGTGTTTCGTTGTTTCCAATTCGTCGAACAACAGGAACGATCTGCTGCGAAAGGATCGGAATGTTACCGCCAGATGGGTTGGCAACTTCGGAAACAATGTCCGTCACCTGAGCGACAACGAACATGGAAATCGAGTTGTCGCCGTTAATTCGCGGCACAACGGTGAGGCCACTTACTGCGGAGACCGTTGTAATCTGCGGAACAGTTACACCGGTACCACCCGTACCGAACGCGGTGCCCGTAGTAATAACCGGGATCTGCGTCTGGAAAGTAATGCTAACAGGCACGTTGTTCGTGGTCGTTACCATCGGTGAGTTCACAATTCGACCACGACCCTCAGAGAGGGACGTTCGCAATTGTGAAATCAAGTTTCCTGTGGCGTAGTTCAGAACGATGTCGCCCTGAGCATACTGACCTTCGAACGTACTTGCGTTCAAGCTACCGCGGGAGAAACTCCAGTCGATACCAAAACTACGCAGGTCGTCTTGTCGTACTTCAATAAACTCAGCCTTGATCATCAACTGTTTAGGTGCAATGTCCAGAAGTCGGATGATCTCCTTGAGTTCGGTAAGAGCAGCAGGATCGTCATAGCGCACGATTAGTGTGTTATCTACATCGTATGCGGTAACGCTCTGAATGTTTTCTGGGAGCAGATTGACCTGTGCGCCGCCACCCTGACCACCAAGGCCGCCACCCTGACCACCAAGGCCGCCACCACCTAGTCCACCGCCACCAAGGCCGCCACCGCCCTGGCCACCACCTCCAAAGCCACCACCGCCGCCGCCAAAGCCACCGCCGCCGCCGCCGCCGCGCTGATTCTCATCAGATCGGCCTTCATTGGCGCCGTTGGACTGATTACCCGTTGGTACAACAGGGGGGACTTTAGCGCCGTCAATCGGCGCATTAATCTTAGCCTGGTTTCCCGCGGTATTTGGACTGAGCATGACCGGGAGGTTCCCGCCGTTCTGTATATTCAGAAGGCCATCACCACCTCGAGCCGTGTACCTCATGATCTGTCGTTCGAAGTTGCCCAGATTACTCGGGCCACCACCAAGCATTTCGAGAATAATAGAGGGGCTCGTATTCTGCAGTCGCACTTTTTCAACGCGAAGGCGCTTGCGAACCGCAGGCTCTTGAACCGGAGCAACTGGTTCAATGGGCTTCTTGGGCGCTGCATCCTTCGGTCGGATATAGTAGACACCGTCCTCAAATGCGAGGCTGGCGCCAGCGGAACGTGCGATTGCATTGAGCACAACCGAGATTGGCTTATCCGTCATTCGAACTGTCACCAGACCGTAAGGTACAGTGCTCGGCTCAATGACAACTTCCACGCCCGTCTGGTTATAAAGAGTCTGTACAGCCAGCCGAAGATCTGCATCAGCAAGCGTAAGCTCGGAGATAATCTTCTGACCAACCGCACTATCTTGTGCGTGGGACATGGAAGGAATGATAAGTGCGCTACTTACTAACGTAAACGCAACTGCACCAATCCTCAGGCCGGCAGACCGTCTGCTAAAGCCCATTCGAATGCCCTCCTTAAGAGCCTCACCCGTTCTCTATGTTTGTGGTTGTACCACCCACGGGTTTCATTCATATCTTAAACGACTATCCGGGCAGAAGGAGCTAATGCCGTCTGCCCAGATCACATCTTAACAACTTTTATGACAGGTGCTGATTATCGGCCGCGACCGCCGCCGCCACCACCAAAGCCGCCGCCACCGCCGCCAAGACCGCCGCCGCCGCCGCCAAAGCCGCCGCCACCGCCGCCAAGACCGCCGCCGCCGCCAAACCCGCCGCCACCGCCGCCAAGACCGCCGCCGCCACCGGCACCGCCACCGAGACCGCCACCGCCG
>JBDUAM010000513.1:0-8653 GCA_040004655.1 Chthonomonadales bacterium
GGGCATCGGTTGCAACGGGCTTTTCAAAAAAGATATGCTTGCCAGCGGCTACTGCCGCAGGAAACTGGATCGGCCGGAAACCTGGCGGCGTTGCGAGAATTACCATGTCTACCGGCTGGGCCAGTACTTGCTTATAGGCGTCTAGCCCGACAAAACACCTATCTTCCGTGACATTCACTTTTTCTTTGAATTCATTCTGAAGATTCTGTCGGGAGCTATCCAGGCGATCTTTGAAAGCATCTGCCATCGCATAGATTTCGACATTTTCGGAGGAGCTAAGGCAGTTGCCTGCTGCTCCAGTACCACGACCGCCGCATCCAATCAATCCAACTCGGATTTTTGTAGAACCCTGTGCGTGGGCAAAGTTGCCGGTCGCAAGGAGCGCAGTTGTTGCCCCAACTGTTGCAGATGATCTAATAAAGTCTCGTCGGCTGAGAGGATTATTCTCAGAATTGTTCGTACTCATGGTTCCTCCATTGGATATCAGTTGCAAATATGATGTTACATATTTGGCCGGTTGCCTACTCTTCACATATGACGCGAAAACCGGCAAAGTGCGCGTCGGATAACCACCATCGACTCTTCGGTATCTGTGGGTCAGTTTCCTGCCAATCACGAGTCATATACGCTCGCAAAGATGGATTCACTGTCGCCGTCTTGTCACTAAAAGCTCCGCCAGCTATACAGGGTTTGTCGTTCAGATCGGTTACCCACTCCCCTACGTTGCCGAGCATGTCGAAAAGTCCCCATGAATTCGGGAGTTTCTTACCTACAGGATGCGTCTGCCTGTCGCTGTTTCCAGCGGTCCAAGCATTCTTCGCAATATCGGCGGCCAACATTGGTGTACCTGCAGCTTTACCACATCTACAGGCGTATTCCCATTCCGCTTCGGTAGGCAATCGGAATTTCTTGCCTGTCTTGTTTGCCAACCACCGGCAAAACATGGAAGCGTTCAAAAAGCTCTCGTGGATTACGGGATACCCAAAGTGACCCCAACCCATGTCCGGCGGAATGTAGGATTTGCTCGGTCGTGCGATCGCATCCGGCGCGAACGGGGTCTGGTCATATGCCGGTGATGGCGGACCACTTATGGTGAAAGCGTCGAAAACTTCCCAGGGCGTTTCAGTTTTTGCAATCCAGTAGGGTTTTAGATCGACCGTCTTCTTGGTCTTCCCGTCCGCAGAAGTGATAACCACAGATCCAGCCGGCACGAGAACCATCTCAATCTTAGCCGCTGAACCCGGGACAATCTGAGTTATCGTCTTCAGGGTAACCTGAGCGACGGGAACGGGCTTTGGGGTTACTTTTGGCTTATAAGGCACAACCTTTTTCTTGACAGCCGACTGTGCTTGCGCTGATGGCGAACAAAAGAGTGCGCCACATGATATGATAAATAGAGTTGCAGCAACTCCAGGAAACGGAAACTTCAAAGCGATGCGTTACCTTTCAATGATCGTCCTCAACGTCCTGACTGCCTGTCTTCCCATTGCGCGAGCAAATATCAACTCCGACCTCAAGCGCTTCGAGTTCAAACAATATCACATGGGCGTGGATGTACGTATTGTACTCTACGCGGCCACAGAAGATAAAGCTGTTTCGGCGGCAAGTGCGGCTTTCGAGAGATTTGCTCAGCTCGACGACATCATGAGTGACTATCGTGCGAATAGCGAACTGATGCAGCTCTGCGCACAAGCAGGTGGTCCGCCAGTCAAAGTCAGCGATACATTATATAGAGTGTTGGAACGGTCTCAAAGTGTCGCCCAATTAAGCAATGGCGCTTTTGATGTTACATGCAGTCCGGTAGTAAAGCTCTGGCGCATCGCTCGAAAGGCGAAATCCATGCCTCCTACGGATGACTTGAAAAAAGCGCTCAAGCTGGTTAGCTGGAAGAATCTGGTTCTTGATCCAAAAGCAATGACCGCTATGCTCCTAATCCCAGGCATGCTACTTGACCTTGGAGGGATAGGCAAAGGATATGGGGACGATTGCGCTCAAGAAGTCCTGAAAAAGCACGGGATCAAGTCTGCGCTGGTTGAGGCGGGAGGCGATATCGTGGTTTCTGATCCTCCCCCAGGCAAAAAGGGATGGCTTGTTCGTATAGATACGGGGGGCAAAATGCTTTCGGAAACTGATCTGACATTTTCTAATGCCGCGATCTCTACCAGCGGTGACACAGAGCAATTTGTCGAAATCGGAGGTGTTCGGTACTCGCACATCGTAGATCCACATACTGGTCTCGGCCTAACGAATCGCATTGCAGTAACCGTGGTTGCAGCCAATGGATTGACCTCTGACAGCCTCACGAAGGTAGTGAGTGTGCTTGGGCCAGACCGAGCAAGAGAAACCCTGAAACATTTTAATGTGAAGAAAATCTATGTAAAGTATCCTGACGGAGTAGCTCATTGACCCGTTCAACCAACCGAATTACCGATTATTGTCAATTTTGCCGGGTTTTAGACACGAAAATTGACAAGGATTTATGCCCCCAAACGTCGAAAGATAGTCCATTGCAAATCGAGGTTGAAAGAACCACTTTTTATGTGAACCCTTTCAACTAATCTCGGTACTATATCCATGTATCTGCATTGATACAAGAAGGAAATTTGATGAACAGTTCTGACAACAACGGTGCAACCAGACGACAATTCCTCGGCGCTTCTGCTGCAACTGCAATGGCAACGGCAACGGGGCTCAGCGCTTCGGCATTGGCTGTTGGACCCGGGAGGGTCTGGGGAAACGCAGATAAAATCAAGATCGGCTTAGTCGGATGTGGAGGTCGTGGCACTGGTGCTGCGGCACAGGCGCTTCATGCTGATCCTGGAGTTGTCCTTGTCTCTATTGGCGATGTATTGAAGTCGGCCATTGATCGCAGCGTTGTCAATTTGAAAGCAGAGACCCAGATTGGTGATCGCGTTCAGGTTACTCAGGACAATATGTTCGTTGGATTGGATGCTTACAAGAAAGTTATAGATAGTGGAGTGGATGTTGTTCTACTCACCACCCCACCTGGATTTCGTCCGTTGCACATCAAATATGCGGTCGAAGCAAATAAGCACGTATTCGCCGAAAAGCCCATGGGAACCGATACTGCGGGAGTCCACATGGCTCTGGAATCAGTCAAACTCGCCAAACAGAAGAAGCTGAATTTTGTAGCTGGCTTCTGTTGGAGATATGACTATCCTCGCCGCGAATTTTTTCGAAGATTGCATGATGGCGCGATCGGCGATATTCGACATATTCACGCAACGTACCTTACAAGTCCCGTAAAGCCTATGCCGGCGCCGGAATCTCGTCCAACTGGCATGAGCGATACAGAATGGCAAATTCGCAACTGGTACAACTTCACCTATCTCTCGGGCGACGGCCTTGTTGAGCAGGCTTGCCACAGCGTCGACAAAATTCTGTGGACCATGAAAGATGTCCCGCCACTTAGATGTGTGGCTACGGGCAGCAGGCTACTCCCGAACAATGAAGGCAACATTTATGATCACATTGATGTCTTCTACGAATGGGCAGACGGAACCCGTGCAACGATGGCTCAACGACAGATCCCATGTCAGTACAATGACAATTCCGATTATGTGGCGGGGGCTAAAGGTCACGGCTACATAAAGGGCCCTGCTCCTACCATCCAGACAACTTCCCTCTGGAAGTACTCTGGTCCTGACAAAAACATGTACCAGGTTGAACACGACGAGATGTACGCCGCAATCCGCAAAGGCACCGTCATAAACGACGGTGAACGAATGTGGCGCAGTACTCTTGCCGGACTCATGGGCCGTATGGCGGCATATACTGGTCAGGAGATTACCTGGGAGCAGATGTTGGCTTCCAGAGAGCGCCTTGTTCCTGAAAACATGGACTGGAATAGTCCGCTTGCAATTGCGCCCATGGCAGTCGCTGGCAAAACGCCATTTGTCTGAGATCCCATAAAACAAAGAACTATAGGATTGCAATCCATACTGGTCACATGTGGCTAGAACGGTACCTTGCGCCTAAAAATAAGGAGTTGTAAGTTGAAACGCTTAGCAATCTATGTCGTTCCCCTCGTTGCCGTCGGTATTTTGGCGGTGGGAGTGACAGCACAACAAAAACCAAAACTGAAGTTTTCACGCCCGACAATAAGGGTAACGGGCAAAGTGTCTAATCAGGATATTTTGATGACGGCTTCCAGTCGAATGACTGGCTCAAAGTCCGCCGCCAACGACGAGACTCCCGCTGCCGCAAAGACCGACGGCGACACCTTTCTCGTGTTAAATATGGAATTTGATACCGAAGCGCATTGCTCTGGATATGCTGCCAAGTTGGCTCCGTCCTTTACTCGATCTGGTAAGTACCTTGAAGCATTTCTACCTGCAACTAAGGCAAAAGAAGGTGCTGCGGAGATCGATACGTTTCCTGGTCTCGTGCGACTGGAAGTAGTTACCAGAACCACAATTCCGCCTCCTGCGCCAACTGGCGGTGAAGCAAAACGATTTTCCCCTGAGCCAATTGTTCGTGGCGGACTGGCCGGCATGACGGGTAAAGGTGTCATCGTTGCAATTATCGACTCCGGGATTGATTTCCGAAACAAAGACTTTATTCGAATGGAAAACGGAAAGCCAGTTTCACGAATTCTCTATTTGTGGGATACTACCAGCAACGACTATTCAGCGGGTAAAGGCGGTGTCAAACCACCTATCTCATTTCCGAATGGCGCTGGCGTAGGAACAATATATTCAAAATCCCAACTGACAGCGGACCTTCAGCAGTCTACAAGCGCCATTGGGCCACGTGACCTGAATGGTCACGGTACGTCTTGCGCGGGGATTGCCGCCGGCAACGGTACCAACAAAGCTGATTACATTGGCGTCGCCCCTGATGCTGACATCATTGCCGTGCGCATTGGAAGCAGTGATGCCAGTGGACTTGAAAATGCGTGGACAATGAATGCTGCATGCGACTGGTTGGACAGATATGCTGGACCTAAGCCGATAGTAATTTCTTGCAGCTTTGGCGGACAAGATGGTCGACATGATGGCAGTTCTATCGAAGAGTTAGAGCTTGCGAATCGATTTCCTGACAGCGCAAGAGGCCGCGCGATATGTGTAGCAGCAGGCAACGAAGGCGCACAGGCAATACATGCGGAAGTTAAACTGGGTACCGAAGCTGCTCCGGCTACGATCTCATGGAAAGCGACTCCGGGCAGTTCCCTCTCGCTCCACTTCGACACGGATGAGCTCGCCGACATTAAGTTCACACCAGGACCTGGTCTAAAACTTCCAAAGTTGACCGCAAAGTATTATCCAGAGACGAAACAGGCTACGGTACCGATCAACACGCTCGGGGACGGAACTGGCAGCCTATCGCTCTATTCAGACAAGGGCCGAACCATTAAGTGCGATGTGTACATTTATGGGGGAACTTTTGATGCGGGCTGTGCAACATTCTCCAAGCTAATTGGCCGACCAGGAACAAGTTCGGCTGTCATCACCGTTGGTAGTTACGACTGGTGCGACACCTTCGAGATTGCCGGTCAGTTAATGACCGTCACACCAAAATCTGGCGCACTCGTTCGGGGAGGACTATCCAATTATTCCAGCCTTGGGCCAAGCCGAAATCCGAAGGACGTCAAACCTGATCTGGTTGCGCCCGGCCAGTACTATGCCGCCAGCGCCCCCCTCAACGCCACGCATGGCAAAAGGGACACTACTGGTCTATATCAACTCTTTAACGGAACAAGTGCGGCAACCCCTTATGTATCAGGGTGCATCGCCCTTATAATGCAAAAGAAGCCTGATATCACTTTTGGCGACATCAAATCGGCTATTCATGGCGGATTGACCAAAGACACCTATACCGGAGACCTGCCTAACTACAAATGGGGATTTGGCAAACTTGATCTATCAGCAATGAAGAGCATTTTGAGCTCCATCAAATAATCCATTTTGTATCCAAGAAAGACACGGGCGCATACATCCAGAATATGGATATAGCGCCCGTTTTTTCTTAAAGGATGATCTTAGGATCCCACCTGGATTCATGTATAAGAGTATTGCAACAAAGCCTAATTATCTGGAATCTTGGACATATACTCCGAGCGTACTCAGGTTCTTGAGAATCCGCTAGTTACGGCTTCTGCCGGGCGTTACCTATTAGAGGTTTTTCAGATTCGGATTTTATATAGCCCGGAGGAGGCGACCATCTAAAAGCCTTCTGGTCAATTGCCTGGTTAAATACTTGATCAGAAACAACAAGATCAGCCGTGCCTTTGTTCGGTCCGGAATCCCTAACTGTGTGTAAGGAATACAATTGAAAATTATCCTTTGAAATTAGAACTGTGGTAATCCCATCTTTGGCGAAACCGAGGATTTTATATTTTTCTTTGCCTTTGTCATTAATAATGCTCACCGAAAATTTGCTGCAGGACTTCGTCATTCTTTCAAAGGTATTACGAAAAATTCCCGAAACAGAATCTGGGGCATGTGGCATGGAAGTATAGGATTTGGTTGAGGGATCGATGCTGTAAACAATGGTTCCGTCATCCACAAGTACACGATCTTCGTTTTGCGGCATACCTTTACGTACAATTCTGGTCGACGATGAACCAGCACTCTGTCGAATCTTACCCGCCCCATCGCTAACGGAACGCATTTTAATTTTCATTGTTACTTTTTGAGTTGGATAATTTATGTGCATGGAGACCGTAGCCTGATATGTCTTTGCACTGTCATATGCTGCAAGGCACTTGGTGATGATCTGGTCTGCCGAAAGCTGGCGGACCTGTCCGATGTTGCCGGACGGCCAGATTAGTGAACACAAAATGCAGAAGAGATACATCACAATTCCCCTTGTTTGGACACTACCGATTCAGCCCAAGGTCCTTATTTAGCTCCTTGAACCGTTAACTTCCTTGATAAACTCCGATATCTGCGATTGAACTCTGGCTCGGTCTCCAGAATCGTTCAAATCTACCGTGAAACCGGTGATTTTATCGTAATCCATCGCCGTAACGGACGTTGTGCCCAGATTCATGCTGATTACTATTTCGTTGATGCCGAATGTTGGGAGAACTTTCGCTTGGGCCATCGTTAGGCCACCCACTACTTGAATAGGAATTCCAATGTTGGCTTTGGCTACAGCTTCTGCCCATTTTAGGAGCAGATTGTCATCCACCATGGCCCGATTGGCGTTTCGTTCGTCGTAACCCAGGTGTAGGACGACGTAGTGCGCACCCAGATCATGTGCCCTTTTCGAGGCCGTCACCTGCGCCAGAATATCTGTTCCAGCATGCCCGCTGCAACCCATGGTGTCGACCATGACCTCGCAGCCGGGATATTTTGCGGCTTCGGCTACAGCATTTCGAATAGAGGCATCACTCGCACTTGCCATCACAGTCGCCATGTTCGCGCCGTAACCAAACATTACTCCAAACTCAGGACCAACGCCATCGGTGCATTTCACGTCAGCTACGATTGGATGATTCGGATAGGCTTTTCGCAAAGCCGGAAGTACGTTTCGTGCTCCCTCTGCAAGAATCAAGATCGTTCCAGCTTCAATGACATTAATGCCAGATGCGACACCAACTTCAGCCATAGCCATGGCTTCAGAAAGGTCGCTCTGGTCAAGCGATAACTGAAACACTACATGTGAACTCATTTACATCTCCGATGATGCAGATTTTGGTACGATATTCCTGATTGAATGTGGAATTCTACCCGGTTGAATATTAAATGGATCTCAACATCTGTAATTGCAAAATGTTTTATTAGCGTCGCAATTTTCAGTACTGATGAGATTCCGTAAATACACTGGTGCCGAAGCGTCAACTCACGGTCAATACATATTCCATTTGCCGATACAATATGTAGTTGTGCAGGACAATTACGCTTCGTAGCACAATAGTACTCCATATTACTTAGGTCGCGAATCAATCCCGAAAGGATCACAAAAATGGGAACTCAAATTATTAAGCCCGGAGACGCTGGATTCAGCCGAAGGGGATTTATCACTACTCTCGCATCCGGTGTCTTTCTGGCCTCCGCAGGTGTATCCTACGCAGAAGAGATTGTACGTACACCGTCGCAGACCGAGGGTCCATTTTATCCTGATAAGCTCCCGCTGGATACAGACAATGACCTGCTCATCATCAACGACAGCATTACGCCAGCAGTCGGAGTAATCACATACCTCAGTGGTAAGGTAATGGACATGCGCGGCGACCCAATTCGCAACGCCCTCGTTGAGATCTGGCAAGTTGACGGGAACGCTGTTTACCTGCATTCTAAGAGCGACAATGGCGATAAACGCGACAAGAACTTCCAGGGCTTTGGGCGATTTATGACCGGTTCCACGGGTGAGTACGCATTCCGAACGGTGAAACCTGTCCCCTACCCAGGGCGAACTGCACATATCCACGTTGCGGTTAAGATGAAGGGCTGGTCTAAATTCACTACCCAGTGTTATATCAAGGGCGCACCAGGAAACGCCACGGACGGCGTGCTCAAGGACATTCTTGATGCCAAGCAGAAAGCATCCGTCATTGTTCCCTTCACACCTATCCTTGGGTCGAAAATCGGCGAATTGGCAGCACGATTTGACATTGTGATGGGCCATACTCCCCACGAATGATCAAGCTTCTTGCCAGTCTAATATTGCTGGGCTCCGGATTGAT
>JBDUAM010000471.1:0-2582 GCA_040004655.1 Chthonomonadales bacterium
ACAGCCAGTCTGTCCGCATGTGTCTCCATCGACTGCCGTGCGAATGTCAGCAAATGAAGTCGGTTCAAAGTCACCGCTAACCGACACGTTAATCCGATGAGCATCTGCTTCATTTGCACCGACAACCATGCCTACGGCGCCTTTCAGCTCATTGTCCGCAATAATGCGAACGCCCTTAAGCCCGACCGGGCCAGCAAATCCCACGGGTGCATTCGTGAAGCGAACAACGGTTGCGGCATCAGCAAGGTCAACAGGTGAGCCGAGAACCCGACCGAACTTCGGCAAATTAAGTTCTCTGTCCCCTCGAACGAGGGCCGCTACGACTTCATCGCCTGCTGAGCAGATGATAGTTTTGATCAGCTTGTCCGGACCAACCTTCAAGAATTCACAGACCTCGGCGACCGTGTGGGCGCCTGGCGTAGCGACTACGGATGAATTACCGCCCTTGCCAACTTCAATAACATTCGGCTCCGCAATCTCAGCTCTTTCGGAGTTTGCTGCGTAGCCGCAGGTGTCACAACGAAGCACAGTGTCCTCTCCGCTGTCGGCGAGGACCATGAATTCATTGCTCTGGCTTCCACCTATGGCTCCAGAATCAGCATTTACAATCAGGAATTCCAGATTGCAACGATTGAATATCCGGCAATAGGCATCCTTATGAGCATCAAAGCTAATGTCAAGACCTGCCGAATCGATGTCGAAGCTGTAGGAGTCCTTCATCGTGAACTCGCGACCGCGAAGCAATCCACCTCGAGGTCTGGGCTCATCCCGAAACTTGGTCTGGATCTGGTACATGCTCCTTGGAAGCTGCTTGTGCGATGTGAGAGTATTACGGACAATGTCCGTAATTACCTCTTCATGCGTAAATCCGAGTACAAACTTACGGTCTCCGCGGTCCTTAAGTCGAAAAAGCACATCGACTTTGTCGCGACCCGATTCTTCCAGCAGTTCATGCGGAACCAGTACCGGAAGGTGGAACTCCAGTGCCCCGATACGGTTCATCTCTTCTCGCACAATCTGCGCGGCTTTTTCGTGTACGCGTCGACCAAGCGGAAGGTAGCTGTAAACACCGGCGGCCAGTTTTCGAATTAATCCGGCGCGCAATAACAACCTGTGGCTCACTGCTTCGGCGTCAGCAGGAACCTCCCTCAACGTTGGGATGAAATATTGACTTGCTCTCATCTATAACTCCGTGTTCAAATTCAAATAGAATCGTTTTGCCTTATAAGGCAGACAAAACAAAGACCCGTTCCCATGTCGAATACTGGAGAACGGGCCGGAGGATGCAATCCTCAGCTTACCTACAGACTATCCGACAGGTTTCACCAACCTATATCCCGACGCCCGATGCGACGCCGGGCCGAGCGGGAGCGGGTTCACCAGTACCAAGTTAGATAATCTTGAAATCATGATGTTCTATTATAACCTGTCAGGCGTCCAATTTGGGTGGTTTTTCACGAAGGTATAATGGATTTGGAGCGACATACATTGCCTGATAATCCGATTTCCCATATCCAGAGTGTCCCAATTCTTGGTCTACACGTCCACAAAATCACAATGGCGCAGACCCTTGATGTTATCGATTCATTTGTAAAGTCCGGCACACCCCACCATGTAATCACCCTCGACGCCAGCATGTGCGTCATAGCGAAGAACGATCCTGAGCTCTTTAACATCGTCTCAACCGCTGAACTCATTACTCCGGACAGCATAGGCGTTATGTGGGCCTGTAAGCGATCCGGGAATCCCCTGCCAGAGCGGGTTTCGGGGGTAGAGATTGTGGATAAGATTTGTGCCGTTGCTCCTCAAGAAGATTATCGAATCTATTTCTTCGGATCCGCGCCCGGTGTTGCGGCGGATGCCATGGAGAAAATGAAACAAAAGTACCCGGGATGTAATATAGTGGGCGCTCATGATGGATTTTTTACATCGGATCAAGAAACAACAATCGTTCAAGAAATCGCTGCATCCAAACCAGATATCCTCTGTGTTGCTTTGGGTATTCCGCGCCAGGAGAAGTTCATCGCCAAGCACAGAAATGAGCTCAACGCATCAGTTATGATCGGGGTTGGCGGCACGTTTGATGTCCACAGCGGTCGAGTAAAGCGCGCACCAGTAATTTTTCAAAAGTTGAACTTGGAGTGGCTTTATAGGACCGTGTCAAACCCAAAAAAGATTTCCAAAGCAATGACCTTACCGAAGTTTGTCATGCATGTATTAAGAAACAAATAGCCTCAAGTCGCCGGTTCACTCTTTCTCCGATTGAAATAAAAACAGACTCCCCTCCGATAAATCGAAGAGGAGCCTGTCAGCTTGGTGGAGGTGCGGGGACTCGAACCCCGGTCCCTCGGGACTCACCTGAAGCGTCTACGAGCGTATTCTATGTTTTAATCTCGTGAGGTTGCCTCCCATAGACAGGATGCGTCCACACCATTCCGTTTAGGTTTCCTCTGAACGTGCGGCGGATATGCTCGCCAGAGTCATCCGGCTTAGGTTACGCCCGAGGCTGTCACGGCCGGCAGGTGACAGGCGGACGGCAGCCTAATTAGGCTGCGAGCGCGTACTGGTTAGTGTTCGCGTTT
>JBDUAM010000146.1:0-8631 GCA_040004655.1 Chthonomonadales bacterium
CAAAAAAATGACCGAGACTCTCTTTCGTAGTCAGTTGCTCTACCACAAAAAGACTTCCGGTCCAATCTCAGTGCTCTTCATCAGAGGAATCATGTTCATAGGCATTCTAAAGAATTCGTTTTTATACGCCGGGGTCGCCGTCAAGCGGCAGCTACGCAAGGTCGGCATCGTAAAGTGAGCGATCAATTAAGAGTCGGTATGCTCACGTCTGTGGGATCGAATTGTGGGATCGCGGCGTACACAGCCAGCCTAATTGATGGGCTTTCTAAGATTGCTGACGTCACCATCGAGCCGATTCTCGAGGGCCAACAGCCCATCGAACACTACCAGCAGCAGGCCAGTCGACTGAACGAATGTGATGTCATCCACATCCAGCACGAACATAGCTTCTGGGGCGGTATCATGCCCAGAAAGTCAATGTTCTGGCATATGCGATACCTCCTCAAAAAACCGGTTGTGATCACGGCCCACACAACAACCGCCCTCCGCGACCTCCTGAAGACAGATGCCGAGAAACGCCTTCCGCAAAAGCTCGTAAAGTTGGCTTTGTTGAGCTGGAAATCGTACCGTGATGGCGTCGAGACGGCACCATTCATCACTGGCCGAACCATTGTCCACACAGCCGCCGCCCGTCAGGATTTGATCAATCGGGGAGCAAAAGGCGAATACATTCATGTCATTTCTGCTGGAGTTCCGAGAGCAATTGTCAGCCCGACTGGTGGTACAGAATTCCGTGCTCAACATTCATTGGAAAGTAAGTCTATCGTATCACTTTTCGGTTTCATCGCCCCAAACAAAGGCTACGAGATCGCGCTGGAAGCTCTGGAAGACCTCGACGATAATGTGGTGCTGGTCATTGCTGGTGGAGCAAGAACATCCGACATGGAACCGTACCTCGAAACCCTTCGAGGAGAGATCGCGAAGACCCGACTTGCAGGCCGCGTGATCATAACTAGATATCTGGACGATAACGCCCTTGCCGAAGTTATGGCCGCATCAGACCTTGCAATTACTCCACACACATACGCCACGGGCAGTTATTCCGTCATGGTGCCGCTCGCTTACGGCAAAGCCATCATCGCGAGTGACATGGACTGTTTTGTCGAAATTGCAGAAGATGGCGGCGCCCTCAAGATCGTAAACGCCGGAAGTTCGGCCGAGCTTACCGACGCGATCAATGCCCTTCTTAGCGACGATGTATCTCGCCACAAACTAGAATCTGCCGCCACGGAATACTCAAATCGTCGATCCTGGGATGCTGTGGCCCTGCAGACCCTGCAGGTGTACAAAGAAGCGATCCTCGACGAGACCAGACTGGCACACCATGGCCATCACTGATCTTCGCGTGATCATCATCGCACCAAAGACCACGCGATGTGGAATCGCCGATTATTCCGACCAACTCATGACCCATCTGCAACCGCTCGTAACGTCGTGCCAGATCCTCGAACCATCGGAATACTTTCCCGGTCAGGCGGACCTGGTTCACATTCAGCATCAGTATTTCTTTTATGGTGGCGTGGCGCCGTGGAAGAATCGATTTCCGCAATTCCTGACCAAGGTGGTGGAACCGGTTGTTCTGACCGCTCATGAGTTTGTTGAGGAGACGGGGTCGCCGCTCGTGAAATCATCCATCAAGTGGACCAACCGAAAACAGTTCAAAAGCAATTTAATAAAGAGGATAATCGTCCACACAAATCGGGACCGAGAATTGTTGATTTCCAGTGGAGTGGATTCGTCCCGGGTGACTGTAATCCGTCTCGGAATTCCCGAATTGCACCTGTCAGAAGACCGAGAAGGTGCAAAGTCCGAGTTTGGATTGGCCGGGAAATCGGTTATTACGCTCCTCGGATTCTTTAGCGCGAAAAAGGGACACCGCGAAGCGGTAGATGCGATCAAAGACCTTCCTGAAGAGTGTGTTTTGTTGATTGCCGGTGGTAAACACCCTGACGACATGACCAGCTACACCACCGACCTCGCAACGTACATTGAAGAAACTGGGCTCTCAAAACGAGTGCTCATTACCGGATACCTCTCGCCAAAAAAGCTGGAGATGGCCGTCACCGCCACGGACATCTTTCTGGCTCCGTTCAAACAGTCCAGCGGGTCTGCATCATTATCGCTTGCGCTCGCTTCGGGGAGACCCATTGTCGTTTCGGACATTGAGCCTCACAGGGAGATTGAAGGCGAATCTCCCGGATCGCTGACTCTCTACAAATTAGGTGACCTAAATGACCTTGTGGAGAAGATCAAACAAGTTTTGAATACTGATTTGGCCAACGGAAATCCTGCGGCCGCCGAGTACTGCCGAAAACATTCTTTCGCTGAGGTCGCACGGCAAACTGTTGACCTCTACCAATCCGTGTTGAGCCGCAAATCGTGATGAAAATCGGCATTGACGGTCGAGCGCTTACTGGTCGATACACTGGCGACCGCACCTACTGGTGGAACCTCTTACGCGCATATGCCGCGGAGTCAGGTGGCATTCAATTCACGGTATATTCTCGCACGCCAGTAGAGGTTGGTTTACTCCCCAAGGTTGATCACATTAATTGCAAAGTCATCCCCGCCGGTAATGATCGCGTCTGGACACTGTCCTGCTTTCCTCGCGCGCTTCAGGAGGATGGGATCGACGTTGCACACACGCAATACACAACGCCGGCACACACTCCTTGCGCAATTGTCACCACGGTCCACGATATATCCTTTCGACTTCACCCGAAGTGGTTCCCTCGCAAAGACAGAATGCTTCTCAATTTCACCATTCCAGGAGCCATGAAGCGAGCGGCGCATGTCATCACCGATTCCGAAAGTTCACGGGCGGACATGCTTCGCGTGTACAAAATGGATCCATCGCATATCACAGCAATCCACCTCGCCGCTGGACCAGAATATTCGCCGGTCGACAAATCGATTGCCACTAAATTAGTCGCGGAGAAGTATGGCCTGAACGACCTGTATCTGCTATCTGTCGGAGTACTTCAACCTCGAAAGAATTTGCCCCTCCTGTTAAAGTCGTTCGCAAAGGCAAAGCAAGAAAGCGACATCCCACACAAACTCGTTCTCTCCGGCAAAGCGGGGTGGGGTACCCAGAATCTTCAAACCATGGCTGCGGAATTAGGAATAATGGACCACATCCAGTTCACGGGTTATGTTGAAGATGCCGATCTGCCAGCCATCTATTCCGCCGCAACGGCGCTCGCCTATCCTTCGTTATATGAGGGATTTGGACTTCCTCCGGTAGAATCAATGAGTTGTGGTACGCCTGTCCTGGTAAGTGATGCTCCCTGCATGCCGGAGATTGCAGGATCGGGAGCATGGGTGTTGCCTGTTGAGGATGTAGATGCCTGGTCGTCGGCTATAATTTCACTATTGAAGTCGACCGATCTGCAGGCGGAATGGTCCAAAAAAGGCCTCGCTCGCGCAAGAGAATTTAGCTGGCATAAAACAGCCAGTCAGACAATTCAAATATACCGATCTGCGCTTGCACACAAGTAGTGAGATCCAGCGGAAGAGAGAATATGTTAAATCCAGATTTGTTGAAACTGCTCGCCTGCCCGGCGTGCGATGACAGACCACCCGTCCGACAGGACGGAGACACGCTGGTTTGCGACCAATGTGGTCGGGTCTACCCAATCAAAGATGGCATCCCGGAATTGATCGTCGAGTCAGCGATTGGGCCAAAAGGGCCAGACCAAATTAATGCAACAGGAGCAACCGCATGATCAAGGTATGTGTACTTCATGGGCCAAACATCAATCTACTGGGTACTCGCGAGCCAGACGTATACGGTCAAGACACGTTTGACGAGATGAACAAACGCATCAAAGAGCGTGCGCGAGTGCTGGATATTGAGGCGAGAATCTTCCAGTCCAATAGTGAAGGCGAGATCATCGACATCCTGCACGATTCCATGAAGTGGGCAGATGCCATCATCATTAATCCTGGAGCTTACACGCACTACTCCTACGCCATCCGTGACGCCATTGCTGCTGTTCGATTGCCAACGGTAGAAGTTCATCTCACGAACGTGGATGCTAGAGAAGAGTTCCGAAAACACTCCGTAATCTCAGCAATTGTATCGGGCAAAATCGTCGGGTTTGGCACCTACAGCTACCTCCTTGCGTTGGATGCGGTAAAGAATATGCTGGAAGAGCGATCAAGATGACAATGGACCCAACAATTGCAAAACGCATTGACGACCTGCGAACCGCAATCGCAACTATTGAGCTGGACGCCATCCTCGTTACCGGAATAGACAGTGTACGACGCTGGACCGGATTTACCGGGTCAAGCGGCGCCCTGGTGGTTACGGCGACTCAGGCAGTTTTTGCAACGGATTCCCGATATACGACCGTCGCAGAGGAACAGTGTCCCGGATTTGATCTGCACCTCGTCGCCAAACCAATGCCAGAGGAACTTGCCGCAATTGTACAGGCAGCAGGCGCCAAACGAGTCGGATTTGAAGACAATATAATTACCGCGAAGATGTTTTCTCGGTATCAAGAAGTCTTTGGGGATGGCGTTAAGTTGATCCCAGTGGGATCCCTGATTGACAACCTTCGACTGGTCAAAGATGAAGATGAGATCGCGGCTGTCAAGCGCGCGTGCGCCGTCGCCGACCAGACGTGGCATCACATACTGCCATACCTCTCACCCGGTGCCATTGAGCGCGACGTCATGCTTGAGTTGGAGTGGTACATCCGAAAATCGTGTCGGGCTGAAGTTGCGTTCGATACAATTGTCGCTTCAGGTGCGCGGTCAGCATTGCCGCATGGTCGACCCTCTGAGAAGGTCTTTGAAGCAGGCGATTTTGTTACACTCGACTTCGGAGCACGCGTTGATGGCTATAATTCCGACATTACGCGAACGGTGGTTCTCGGGCCAGCGTCAGATGAACAGCGTAAGGTCTATACAACGGTGCGGGAGGCTCTCTATAAATCTATCGAGGCTATCAAACCCGACGTGACGGGCAAAAGCATCGACGCTGTTGGTCGCGACCTGATCACGACGGCTGGCTACGGCGAGTACTTTGGCCACGGGCTCGGGCATAGCCTTGGCCGAGCGGTCCACGACGGCGAAGGGTTGTCCACCCGGAGTTCTATCACGCTTCAGACGGGCATGATCATGACCGTGGAACCGGGGATCTACATCCCAGATTGGGGCGGCGTGCGAATCGAGCATGACGTGGTAGTGACTGACTCCGGTTGCATTCAATTGGATAAGTCGGCAACAGAACTGCTCGAATTGTAAATCAGCCAGAATGTGACCAGGCCGCTCCATCCGATGAACCTGTCAGGATGGAAGGCTTGCGTCCGGTAGCCTCTCTATATTTCTGTGCAATTTCTTCGAGGCGGGACACTCCGTCTGTTGAGCAGAGAATTGCGACACATCCGCCCGAGCCGCCTCCCGTGATCTTTGCCCCGAACACTCCGCATTCTGGACCCAACTCCTGGCATATCCGAACTAGCTTATCTGTCTCTGGGCAGCCTAGATCAACGCGATCAGAGTAGCTTTGATGCGCCTCATACATCAGCTTTCCAGCCTCGATCAGGTTAGTCTGCTGATTGGATTCGTTTGCCGTTTCCAATAATTCTCGAAACTTCGCTACCCGAGCATTCTCCAGAATCGGGTGTTCAGTGCATAGCCGTACGGAGTAGGTCTCATCCATCGTCGGTTTTGAGATCGGATCGGGGTAGGTGGTCCGCTTCTCAAAGAATTCCGCGCCACTGAGGTGCTCCGGAACTTGATCTGAAATCGTAGACCATTCACTTGGCGAGAGTTCGCAAAGATAATCCAGGTTTCGGCCGGTGATGAATCGAACGATTTGCAATCCCATGAATGCCCCGATACGTGCTCGTCCATATTTTGAACCGCCGACGGAATGTTTCACACCAGAATCAATTCCAGAGAATGACCACCCCTTCGGAATGGCAACATTCCCGAGCAGATTGTGGGGACGGCACTCCAGCGCCAAAAGGGAATTAGCCTTTCCGAGACTGCAAGTAACCTGATCCATGATCCCGCAAGGTGCGCCAACAACTCGGTTTTCCACGATCTGGCATAGTCGAGCGACTTCCATGCCATCCATCTGAATACCAAAAGCGCCTGCGACCCCAAACATCACTGCCACTTCCATGGATGCCGATGAACTGACACCTGCGCCGAGTGGAACGTCACTGGAAATAGAAATATCCATGCCCTGCAAGGCAGTCGACTCCAGCCAACCGGACGCCAGTAGAACGTAGATGCATCCAGCAGCATAGGCCGACCATCGGTGCTGTTTGTCGGAAGTAAGCGTTGAGTTTGCTTGCTCGAACGACAATAGGCCGCCGTCAGCATCATGAAAAATGCTGATTGGCATGTGAACTCCAAACGAATCGCCAGTCAGGAGCAATGTTGAAGAAATTGAAATGGTGTTTGAATCGGAAAGTCGAACGGAGGCCGTCGTGCCACATGCAAGTGTAGATTCCAACACGAGGCTACCAGAATAGTCGGCAATTCCACCGATCACATCGAGCCGAGCTGGAGCTCGAGCAACGAAGACCTGATTGGATGAGGAATTGCTTGTTGAAAGGGAGACGGATGACATTGAGAAGTCCTGAAGAAAAGATGGGCTATTATTCCGTTTTTCGTAACTCGTTACCTGCCGGATAGGTACAATTTGTTGGTTGATTCACCGGGAGGTAATTTTTTGACGAACGACGAAGCGCTTCAGTTATTTGTGGATGCCGGAGCATTATTGAAAGGGCATTTCAAACTCTCGTCCGGCTTGCATAGCGGCGATTATCTGGAAAAGTTCAGGCTGGCGGAGAATCCGGTGATGCTCGAACCCATGTGCCAGGAAATTGCGGATCGATTTGCCAACAGCGGAGTAGAAATAGTTCTGGGACCGGTTACCGCGGGCATCATCCTTGCATACAACGTGGCTCGATTGATGAAAGTAGAAGCCCGGTTTGCCGAGCGAGTGGACGCCGCACTTACGCTTCGAAGAGGCCAGGTCCTGGAGCCAGGCACAAAAGTATTGATTGTCGACGACATCTTTACAACTGGTGGTGCGGTCAAGGAGTGCCTTGAACTTGCGAAAACGCACGGGGCGGATATCGTTGGAGTAGGGGTTCTGGGTGACCGCAGTGGGGGAACAATTGATCTCGGAACGAGATTGGAAGCGGTGCTTCAGGTAAAAGTGGAGGCATTTATGCCAGAGACCTGTCCGCAGTGCGCGGCAGGCGTACCAATCTACCAGCCGGGCAGCCGAGCGCTTCATGCAGCCAAATCATAAGCAGGCGCGAAGGGTCTCCAGGCTTTTTGTAGCGATCGTCTCCGGGTCTGGCGTGTAGTCAAAGACCTCTACCGAAACATACTCGTTGTAATCAATGGCTTGCAGAGGGCCCAGCACGGTTTTGAAATCGGTGTCGCCAAATCCGGGACCTCTGCGATTTGCATCGTTTGCATGCACGTGGGCGATAAAGTCTCGGTTCTCCAGGATGAGATCAGGCAGTGGGCGATTCTCGCTGCAGGCGCTCTTCACGTCAAATATAGTCTTTACCGCGTGCGATGCAATTCGGTTCGCAAGAGAAACTGCCTCTTGCAGGGTAAGCAGAAAGTTTGCTTCCGGCGCTGGAAGCGGTTCGAGGCAGATCGTGATGCCGGATTCCTCGGCTATCTCAATTGCCGGTCGAAGTGCCTCGATCAGTCGATCTTCTGCGATGAAAGATGAATCGGCTTCTTCCAATCGACGCTGAGCAGGCGACCCCAGAACCATGACTTTGCCCCCAAGGTCGCGGCATAGTCTCGTTAGCGCACTGAGAAAATCAGACGTGTTTGCCCGCATATCAGGATTGGCTGTGGTGATCGAGAGACCTTTAGGAGAGACGAGCAGCCAGTGTAGCCCAATTATCTCCACATTGGCTTTCTCAGCGGCCGTACGAACGGTTACGACATCTTGTGCAGATAACCGCCTGATGTCGTCACAGAGGGTAAATGGGGCTATTTCTACGCCATCGTAGCCAACGTCAGAAGCATATTCGCAGATATGCTTCCATTCCCAACCTTGAAACGTCTCGTTGCAGATCCCAAACTTCATCAGACTGAGAACTCGCCTTCAAAAACCTGCTCAGCTGGACCCGTCATCATGACCCGATTGTCGCCGGTCCATTCAATGACCAGGTCCCCTCCGGGCAGGTGAACATTTACGCGTTTTCCGGTCTTACCGTTCAGCGAGCTGGCGACGGCGCATGCACAGGCTCCTGTTCCACAGGCAAGTGTAATGCCTGCGCCACGCTCCCAGGTTCGCATGGTTATTTCCGATGTCGAATTCACCTGTACAAAATGCACGTTGGTTCTCTGAGGAAAAGACTTGTGCGTCTCAATAGCTGCGCCATATCGCGCAACATCAAAGTTCGTGACATTGTCCTCAAAAATCACCACATGTGGATTACCCATCGAAACACAGGTCAGGTCAAATTTTCGACCATCCACCTTAATCGACTCTCCAACAACTTTATCCGCATCGTCGCCGCGCATGGGGATTTCTGATCGGCGCAATCGCGGCTGGCCCATGTCCACCTTAACCGATTCGAACTTGCCCGCACGGGTTTGAAGCTTGAGAGACTTGACGCCTGCCAGAGT
>JBDUAM010000489.1:0-8613 GCA_040004655.1 Chthonomonadales bacterium
TCATCGGCATCGACGGCAAAATGACCGAGCTTGCGGGTCCGGAATTCGCCGGACTCGACCGCTTCGACGCCCGAAAACTTGTGGTCCAGAAGATGGAAGAACTCGGTCTACTGGTAAAGATCGAGGATTACACCATCCAGCTCCCTCTCTGCGACCGGTGCGGCACGGTGATCGAGCCGCTGCTTTCGGAGCAGTGGTTCGCCAAGCAGCAAGAGATCGCCGAGCCCGCCATGAAGGTGGTGCAAGACGGCCTCGTGAATTTCGTGCCAGATCGGTACGCCCGCATCTACCTGGAGTGGATGGGCCGAATCCAGCCCTGGTGCATCTCGCGCCAGCTCTGGTGGGGCCATCGCATTCCCGTCTGGTGGACCGAGGATGGCAAGTATTCCGCCGGACGTGATGCCGCCGACGCCGCCACTCGACTAGGCGTGGACATCAGCGCCGTGCGTCAGGATGAGGATGTGCTGGATACCTGGTTCTCCAGCGCCCTCTGGCCGCACGCCACGCTCGGTTGGCCGCACAAAACCGCCGATCTCGACTTCTGGTATCCCACCAATCTGCTCTCCACGGCACAGGATATCGTCTTCCTCTGGGTCGCGCGCATGATCATGACGGGCCTTGATTTCATGGGCGAGATCCCCTTCCACGACGTCTATGTCCACGCCACCGTGCTCGATGAAAAGGGCGATCGTATGTCCAAGAGCAAGGGCAACGGGGTCGATCCGCTCGTGCTGATCGCGCAATATGGCGCCGATGCCCTGCGCTTCTACCTGCTGCAGCACGCGGGCAAAAATCAGGATATCAAGTATCGCGAAGAGGGCGTGAAGCTGGCAGGGCAGTTCTGCAACAAGCTCTGGAACGCCAGTCGATTCGTGATGATGAATCTCGAGGGGACGGATAACGTCGGCGCGATTGAGTCGACGGAATGTAAGCGTACTGTTCCGGATCGATGGATTCTCTCTCGCCTCAACGCGACCGTGGAAGAAGTGAATTCTCGCCTCGCCACTTATGACATGGACGACGCCATGCGCGCCATCTACTTCTTTCTGTGGGACGAGTTCTGCGACTGGTATCTGGAGATCGTGAAGCCGCGTCTGCGTGAAGAGAGCAAGGATCGGGATGTGGCGCAGGCGGTGGTGAAGCATGTGCTTGAGACCACCCTGCGGCTCCTCCACCCGATGACTCCGTTCATCACGGAGGAGATCTGGCACGCCCTGCTCGGCGACGAAGTGGAAGGCAAAACTATTCTGCTTGCCACCTACCCTGCCGCCGACACCGCTCTGGCCGACCCGACAGCCGAGGCGAAATTGTCAAGCGTGATCGACACCATTCGCGCGTTCCGCAACATGCGGCAGGAACTCGGTTTGCCCATCGGGCAGAAGCTCCCTGCGGCGTTCGTGCCGACCAACGTAGAGGGTTCTAATACCGTGTCGACGAATCTTGAGTCGATATTGCATCTTGCGCGTCTCACCGATCTCGCCTTCCATTCCGACCCCCCTGCGGGTAGCGGATGGGTAGGGAATCCGGTCGAACTCGGGGAGATATTCCTGCAGATTGGTGATGCGCTCGACGTACCGAAAGAGCTGGAACGGATTGAGAAGGAACTAGCCTCACTGGAAGGTGATCTCGTCGGTTCGGATGCCAAGCTTTCAAACGCACAGTTTACCGATAAAGCTCCGGCGGCGATTGTCAACAAAGAGCGGGAGTACAACGCGGGCATGCGCGAGAAGCAGACCAAGCTGGCCGAGCGACGCACCATGCTCTCGGCCATCAAATAGGAACTCAATATGAAATTCTCAAAATCGACTGCGGACATCTTCGTGCCGGATGGTTCTGTGCCAGTGCAGGCTCTGGCCCGGACCACTCACCTCGGTATCGGCGCGCATCAAGATGACCTCGAAATCATGTGTCTTGAGGGCATCTTCGCCTGCTACCAGAATACGGAAAAATGGTTCAGCGGCGTGATTGTCACGAATGGGTCCGGCAGTGCGCGGGACGGAGTGTACTCCAAATATTCCGATGAAGAAATGATGGCGGTCCGCCGTGAAGAACAGAAACGAGCCGCGATTGTCGGGGAGTTCTCCTGCGTCAGCCTGCTAAACCACACCAGCGCCGAGGTTCGCGACCCGGCAAACAATCTGCCAGAGTGTGATATTCGCGGTATTCTGGAAATCGCAAAACCGGAGGTTGTTTACATCCACAACCTCGCAGACAAACATTCCACGCACATCGGCACGGCTATGCAGACCATCCGGGCTATAAGGTCGCTGCCAAAACCGGAACGGCCCAGCCGGCTGCTGGGATGTGAAGTTTGGCGTGCGCTTGATTGGTTGGACGATGACCAGAAGGTCGCGCTGCCCATCACCGAGCACGAGAATCTTGCGCAGGCGTTGATCGGGATTTTTGATTCGCAGGTCGCCGGGGGCAAACGGTACGACCTCGCGATCATGGGTCGACGTCGCGCCAACGCGACTTTCTTCCAACCGAGATCAGTTGATCAGTTTGATCTCGTGGATTTCGCCATGGACCTGACTCCACTGATTGAAGACGACACCATCCAGCCGTCGGAGTTCGTGGCCGAGCACATTCGGAGTTTTGAGACGAGCGTGCGGAGTGAGCTGGCCCGATACGGAGCTTAGCTCTTTTTCAATGCGGCGATACTGAGCATCACCCATCCGGTAAGAAAACAGACACCACCTAACGGCGTTATCGCACCGAGAACCTTTATTCCTGAGATGGATAACGCGTAAAGGCTGCCGGAGAACAGAATCACTCCGGAAATCCAGAGTCGCGTGATCAAAATCACTTTGGGCGCTGGAATCAGTTCGCCCGCGCAGGCAAGGATCATCGTCGCCAATCCCTGAATCAATTGATATTGGACTCCTGTGTGGTAGATCGTGAGCATCTCCGGGGATATCTGCTGCTTCAATGCGTGCGCCCCGAATGCTCCCAATGCTACTCCCGTTCCGGTGATGATGGCTCCCGTACCAAGTGCAAATCGACGGGAGTTGTGTGTATTTTGAGCGTGAATTGGTTCCATAATATTAGATTAATGTAACTTTCTGGTCGAAATTGCGTTCTAACTTATGTTCGACGATTGTTCAACTGTGGTTTATTCGTTGAGAGCATTGTAGCCCTCCTGTCCAAACCCTGTCACGCTGCCGTGATTTCTAGTAGAGGCGATTTGTCGCCCTGCATATGAAAGGAGAGCGTGAATATGCTCCGTAAGAAAGTCCATCCCCTGTTGGTAGTTGCCGCATTCTCATTGTCTATTTCGGCCGAGGCTTATGCCTTTGTTCGAATGACGGACATTGTAAAAAGGCCTGCTGGCATCATGGGTCCCCAGATGATGAACCAATACATCAAAGATCACCAGGGGCAATGGTATTCCCAGGTTGCCAACATGAAGAGGTTCAAAGAGTGGAAAAAGACAAACCACGCGTCTAATTCCAACAACCAGCACGAGAAGGCCAGTTAGTTAAATCTGGAGGCGTGCTGAATTAGTACGCCTCCATGGCCTCAATGTTCCATATTTCAGGACCTATCGATTACAAATTCCCTTCAGCCGTGTCCACTAAAATCAAATCCAAACCGATGCTCACGGTAAAGTCACCTTTGTTGCAGAAGACAACATTAACGCGTTGAAGAGAAACTTGAATGTGCCGTGTGGCTGCGCGCGAAATGCAATCTCGGGTCCATAAAGAAACACCTTACCAGAACCAATGCTGCCTTCCGCAATGGCCGTCGTGTTCTCCAGATATTTCTGGCCCCACGCCCATCCGCTTCGGAGTGGCGTAGAAGAATCGTACCATGCAATGCGCCTTAGTACGCTCTCGGGTGTCCCCTCTTTGATCGCAAACGATGGACTGTCGGAGAACATCACATCCGCACGATCGGACATTCCCAATGAAACTGGCGTTGTTTGGTCAACTTTCACGTTCAGCAGCGAACCCGGAACAAAGAATTTCTCACTTCCCAGGTGAACAACGCGACCATCAGTTCGGGTCTCAACCAATGCATCCGAAATAGGCAGACCGAGCTGTCGACCGATGTTCGTTGCTGAGCCAATGGCCAGTGTGTAACCGCCAGCTTCCACGAACTGCTTGATCATCGGAATCGTTCTACCCAGGGTGATCGTCCCACGTCGACCCTGAAATTCTGCAGGGAGATTCGCATCTGCAGATGACTGCGCTCCTCCTGCATCGGGATCGGCGGGATCAGCATTCTGTGCTCTTCCTGAAGAGACTGCCCCATTGGGAAGAATCAGGGCATCGAATTTTTCATACAATCCGCCCTTATCCAGGTCCGGCGGATAGACGACTTTGAAACCGAATTCAAATTTCTCCAGCAACCAGCGGGTCCATCCCGATTCAATGCTTCCGCCGTATCGGTCCCAGAGGGCGATTTTGGGAGCATGCAATTCCAGCGCTGGACCACTGGTATCACGTACAAGCTGCCTGAACGTGAGTCCCAGATCTTTGCCAACTTTTGCGATAACGTCGCTGATTCCATCTCGCCAGGGTATGAAGATAGCCCCATCTTTCTCAGTCAACCAGTAGACTCGGACGCCTGATTTCAGCAACCGATTGACAGCAATGAAGCTGTCGTTGGTCACATGACTCAGCACAAACCCTTGCGTGGCTGCGCGTGGTAGATCTCCCGTTCCTCCATTTGGCAATGGTGCGAGGTCTTTAAGAAGTTCAAACGGACCGTTGAGTTTCTCCAGAATTCGATCGAACTTCACGCCCATCTGGTACGCGAGAGTCCAGCCAGCGATGTCATACGGTGGCGTCGGTAGTGCGCCCGGGAAAGGAATGTCATCCGGATGATCCTGTGGTTCGAACATATCCAGAATGTGCGGCCGAAACGCCTGGGCACACTGCACGATGATTGAGCCCGCTCGATATTCTTTGCCCTGTACTTGAAAATCACTCTTCGCTCGATGCACAGCAATTCCACACTCCTGCAGCGTTCGAACGAACTTAACCGCAGTGTTGAAGTCGAGCTGATCGGAGGGAATGATGTACGCTCGGGGATCGCGAAATTCTGGTTTCTGAATTGCTGTGACGGCGCCACTTGTCGGTGCCGCAGCTGCACGGATGAGGACTTTTGGTGTAATCGTCCAGTGATCTTCGCTGCCGCGTTGAATGGAATTGGCGCCCATCCGCCAGATGTTGAAGAGGAACGTGTCCTTCTGTCGCGCAGCCAGGTCGAGAACAGCTTTGTTTGCTGTTACCGAGTAGTCTATACTCTGCCGAAAATGCCAGAGTTGCGGTGGCACTGGCGAGATCAAATCTGCTTTGGGAAGCTGCTTTGACGCGACAAACCGAACTTGCATGGGCGTCGGGCTGCCGATCGTCTCCGTCAGAAGTCCAATCATATTGTGGAAATAACACGTTGTTCGGAGGCCACCATTCCACCAGGTGGAGTATCTCGATCCAGATCGCGACGTTGCTCCCAGTTTACCTTCGGCGAGAAATCGATTCTGCATGGCTGCGCCAACCACGTCAATACCTGAAGGCACCAGTGGATCGAAATAGTAGTTAAACGGATCTCGAAAGGGCGGCATGAATAGCACGGTGCCGGGTGGCCCGGTCTGGTGGTGGTTGTATACGATCTGCGGGAACCACTCCTGATACATCAGGTGGTTCATTGCCTTTGTTTCACGCTGGGTAACGGCGAAAAAATCACGATTGTTGTCGTGGCCGATGTACTTCTGGTAAAGCCTCGGGAGGGTAGCGGTTGTTCGCTTAAGCGGATCTGATTCTCGCATGTACCAGTCGGCGACAATATCCTGACCATCCGGATTTGCCAGCACCGCAAGCACGATCACGTTGTCCAGAATTCTTTTGGTCTCGGCATCTTGTCCGCTCGCCAACTGATAGACCGTCTCCATCAATTGCTGAGCGCCGAGGACCTCGTTCGCATGTAGTCCGCCATCAATCCAGACGACCGCTTTGCCCTCTTGCGACAACTTGCGAGCATCGACTTCTGAAATTCCTTCAGCGAGGCAGAGTTTACGGGAGATCGACTTGTATTTATCGAGTTGCCGGATGTTGGCTGGAGAGGAGACCACAGCGACGAGCATCTCGCGTCCCTCTTCCGTCTTGCCAATCACCTGGAGCTTGACCCGATCCGATTCCTTCTCCAGTTTATGCCAGTAGGCGGTTAGCTGCTTATAATTTGCAAGCTGATAGTCGTCCCCCAGATTGAACCCGAATTGCTCCTTGGGAGTGGTGACGTGTCGATCTGCGATAGACGGTATCGCGCAGGTAAAAACGGAACATAGAATGACTGACAGTCGCAGCAAACCAGAAATTCTCTTCAACTTCGCCTCCCGACGGATGTTACTTCAAGTACTTAAGCATCTACTCTGTCGATGGATTCCACCAGCGTCGACCATCTGCGGCCAGCAAGGCGTCTGAATTGTCTGGACCCCATGTGCCCGAATAGTACGGATGCGGCAATTCGGCCTCTTTTTTCCACGCATCCAGAATTGGCGTGATCAGAGTCCATGCTGCTTCAACTTCATCGTCCCTTGCAAAGAGGCTTGCGTCACCACGAAGGGCGTTCAACAGCAGCCGCTCGTAAGCTTCCGGGATCTCCTTGCCAAAGGCTTCGTGATAATCAAAGTGCATGCTCACCGGCTTCACGTCCATGGCTGGCCCCGGGTCCTTCGCGCTCATCAATATCTCGACGCCTTCGTTTGGCTGAATTCGAATGGTCAATCGATTTGGCGTCACCTGAGAACACGCCATGCGCGCAAAGAGCACATCCGGAACTTCGGATAACTGCACCACCACCTCGGTAACGCGAGTTGGCATACGTTTGCCCGCGCGAACATAAAATGGAACGCCAGCCCAACGCCAGTTATCTACCCAGAACCGCATTGCCGCGAACGTGTCGGTTTTGCTGTCTTCGGGAACACCCTCTTCCTCTATATATCCCGGCACTCGTTCGTGATCGACCTTGCCAGAGGTGTACTGTGCCCGAACTGTTTCGTGTTCCACATCCGATTCCGTGAATGGTCGGATAGATCGCAGCGCCTTCACTTTTTCATCTCGAATGGCATCTGCATCGAGGGAGACCGGTGGCTCCATGGCGATCAGCGTCAAAATCTGCAATGCGTGATTCTGGATAATGTCGCGAGTGACGCCACTCTCGTCGAAGTATGCGCCTCGGCCTTCGACGCCAAGCGTCTCCGCGACGGTGATCTGCACGTTGTCGACATACAGGTGATTCCAGAGCAGCTCAAAAAGTCGATTTGCAAACCGCAAAACGAGGATATTTTGCACAGTCTCTTTGCCGAGATAATGATCAATTCGGTAAATCTGATTTTCTGGAAAGACGGCTTTGAGGGTTGCGTTCAGACTTCGTGCTGTCTCAAGGTCATAACCAAACGGTTTTTCGACGATAATCCGGCAGAACGGACCACCCTGTTGTTCCTTTTTGGCCAATCCACTCTCACCTAGGCGCTCGGTGATTTCGGCGAAATTTTCTGGCGGGGTAGCGAGGTAGAAAAGTCTATTGCCGCCGATCCCCAATTCCTTATCTATAGAGTTGAGACGTTTTAGGAGTCCGGTATAGCCTTTAGGATCATCGAGATTTGCTTTGTGGTAGTGAACACGCGCCACGAATCGAGACCATGAGGGGTCTTTCGTGTCCTGTGTGGGTGCGAATTTCTTAATTGCATCTAGAATGTCAGCCCGGAAGGATTCATCATCTTTGTCCCGCCGCGCATAAGCGACGATGACAAACTTCTCCGGGAGCAATCCCTGCTTCTCAAGGCTGTATAGCGCGGGGATGAGTTTACGTCGCGTTAAGTCTCCGGTGGCGCCAAATAACACAATGGCGCAGGGCGGTGCGGCATAGTCACTACTGTTTACAACGGGCAACCGGGTCTCCTTCGGCAATAGAACGTCTGCCACATGGTCTATTCTACCCAAGCCACCCAAATCGCCACCCGATTTTAGCGGATTAGCCCGTTTCTCAAGCAAGCGGCCGATTCAGGTATATTCGTCCACTTCCTAACGTATAATGTGAATGTGATACATAACCTTCGTGAAAATCTTCACAGTGCCTTTCGGGCTATCCGTGAGAACCTGATGCGATCCTCGCTGACCATGGTGGGAATCATCATCGGTGTCGGCAGCGTAGTGCTTCTGCTGGCTATCGGCACCGGCGTCAAGCTCGACGTTACGAAGCAGATCGACTCCCTCGGGAGCAACGTTGTTTTTGTCGTTCCCGGCAAGCTCGATGCGACCGGACAGCCCAACGCGATGTCGACTCTCGGCATCTCCACGCTCACCGAAAAGGACTGCGACACCCTTCGCGGTACGGTTGGAATTAAGCAGGTCATCCCGTTAATGTTTGTATTTGGCGCAGTCGAACATAAAAAAGAGACATTCTCAGCCTTCGTGTTCGCCTCTACCCCCGGAATATTCGATGTTCGACCCTATCCGCTGGAAGAGGGTCGACTGTTCAACGCGAGTGAGTTGAACAAACCCGTCTGCGTGCTTTCCCATGCACCGAAGGAACAGATATTCGGCACGAAATCAGCGCTCGGGCAGAAGGTACAGGTTCAGGGAAACGACTTCACCATAGTCGGCGTTT
>JBDUAM010000338.1:0-2572 GCA_040004655.1 Chthonomonadales bacterium
CCGTAGCCCGCAGCATCAATGACATCCCTCGAGGCCTTGTCCACCGATTCGCAAGTCACTCCAGGCCGAGCAAAATTCATTGCTGCTAAGAATGCGCCGTGGACAACCGAGTACACTTTCTTCGCTTCGTTAGAAGGCTCGCCAAACGCCACAGTCCGCGTGATATCCGATTGATACCCTGCCAATTCACAGCCAATGTCGATGATGATCACATCACCGGATTGTAACGTCCGAGAACCAGTATGGTGATGCGGCAGTGCCCCATTCGGACCAAATCCGATTATTGAAAACTGCGGACGCGTGCCAAACTTCGCATACTCCGCCGTGATGATCGCTTCGAATTCTTTCTCAGTCATCCCGGCATTCAGTTGCGATACTGAATTAGCAAATACCGTGTCCGTCACTGCCGCCGTCGCCATCATCAGTTCAATCTCATCAGCTGACTTAATTTCTCGCAAAACCGACACCAGCGGAGTCGCAGGATCATACTTTGCGTTCGGCGCAATCGACTGAAAACCCATTAGATGCACACTGTCCAACTCATCATCTATGCAGAATTTATTGCCCGACAGAATTGGCCGAACGACCTCATGCCAACCGGTCGAATCATTCCAACCGCGAACATCCGTAAATCCAGCCGGGTTAGTTTTGCACTGCTCGGCGTTCAGGCTCGGCACCACAAATATCGGGTTGCCTGTGGCTGGAACAAACATTGCAAGCAATCGCTCGTGACCGCTCTCACACCAACCCGACAGATATTTCATATGGTTAGTAGGAGCCAGCACAACCATGTCGACCCCTCTGGTCGCCATCGCTGACTGCAATTGTGAAATTCGATTGTCGTAAATACTCAAAGAATGATCGCTTTCAAAAGAGCGGACTCAGGAAATTCTTCAAAAGGTTCTTGCCCTCAGGAGTCATAACGCTCTCAGGGTGAAACTGCACACCCTCAACGGGGAAATCTTTATGGCGCAAGCCCATGATCTCGCCTTCATCTGTTTCAGCAGTGATGACGAGGCAATCCGGTAGGCTCTCACGCTCCACCACAAGGGAATGATACCTTGTGGCTTCAAGTGGATTGGGTAATCCAGCAAACAATCCACGGTCATTGTGATGGATCGTAGAAGTCTTGCCGTGAACAACTCTGTAATTGCGAATGACTTTCCCGCCAAAGGCCTGGCCGATACTCTGATGTCCCAGACAAACTCCAAGGATTGGAATCTTGCCCGTAAAGGTCTCTATGATCGGAACGGACATTCCGGCTTCCAGCGGCGTACAGGGTCCGGGTGAGATGACAATGCGATCCGGATCCAACTCTTTAACATCGTCGAGAGTTAACTGGTCATTTCTTCGGACCACAACCTCTTCACCCTGTTCCCCGAGGTACTGCACGAGGTTGTAGGTAAAGCTATCGTAATTGTCAATCACGAGTACCATTAGCGATCCAAAATCGCCAGAAGTAGAATGACCGCGAGGTCGGCATCGATAGGACGCAGGGCGTTATAGATCGCACGCGCCTTCACTTTATGACCGCTTGCCACGTAGATCAAACCCTGCTCCAACTGGCCTTTCAAATATTCAGGCTGCAGTTTCAGAGCTTCCGCTACAGCATCCTGCGCCTGCGCAACCCTGTTCTGCTTTCGATAGGCTTCGGCCATCGTCACGTAGATTTCCACAGACTCGGGTCGACGCTTCAGGAACTGGGCACAGGTCCAGATAGCCTCCTTGAGATCACCGAGTTCAATGTAAGAATTGGCAAGATTGTTGTGCGCCTCGATTGAATTCGGCTCAAACCGAACAGCCTGCTTGAACGCGGTCACAGCCTTGGCCGGATTGTGTGTCAATCGATACGCCGTTCCCAGAGTGTAATGGGCATCTGAATTGTTTGGATGAAGGCAGACGCTGCGAACGAGTTTGCTGATCGCGTCTTGCAGGTTGCCCTGCCGAAAGCTCTCGTTCCCCTCTTCGTAAAGTTCCCAGGCCTGCTGTGCTGGCGACTGCGGCGCCTCTACTGCCTCATCTTCCTCTTCATCTGCGCCGCCATACGTCGCGTACGAATGATACCGGGAGTAGCCATTTGGAGTGTTCGGTTGTTTGGCGCTTGCAGTGGGCGGAACAGGTTTTTCTGTCCTCGCGATAATATACTTTTGCAGCAACCCGTATGCGACATTGATCTCTTTAAGCCGCTCTTCTGCCAGAGTTTTGCGGCGTTCATCATGCTGCAGCCTGTCCGGGTGCCATTCCCAGACCAGGTCGCGATAGGCCCGCTTGACCTCTTCCGGCGTGGAGTCGGATGTCACGCCCAGTATTCCAAAACATGATTCAATGGTTGGCATGTTAGAGCAGCTCACCCTTTACAACAGTTATCGCCGGACCACCGATATGCATTCGATCACCAACAACGCGAACAGCCACCTCGCCACCCCGAGCAGACATTTGGTATCCACGTAGATCGTTCTTGCCCAATTTGTGAGCCCAGAACGGACCGAGAGCGCAATGCGCCGAACCTGTAACGGGATCCTCATCGATACCAGATTGCGGAGCAAAGAACCGCGACACGAAATCGAATCCC
>JBDUAM010000152.1:0-2562 GCA_040004655.1 Chthonomonadales bacterium
GCCCGATACATTAAACACCCAGTTCAATTTTGACGATACTTTTCATCAGCGGTTTCGGCACAATAGACGAGTTGTTTGCCGTCCGGCGACCAATCTAGACCGGACTTTACGCTGGGGTCATCAGTGAGTTTCTTCTCGCCAGTACCATCAGAGAGAACAGAAAAGATGTTTGTCTGCCCATCTGGAGTCTGTCGAATGAAGCCAATGTGATCTACCGAATCGAAATCGAAGCCGTCAACGTGCCCAAACTTGCCATAGTTACCCTTCCACTGCCAGTAGAGGACTATGAGTCCGAGGCAGGCTATAAGGGCAAGTACCCAGGGAAGCGTTCTACCATTTTGACGGCGCATAAATGTACGATCCTTCGTTTGTCGAGCATTTCATATCGGAGTAACGGATTAAACTGTTAGGGTTACGTCCGTCGGAGTTCGGGATGTTCCCGAACCGACTAGTGGGCCGTGCGTCGACGCTGTTGAAGGGCTGTTACAAGCACTGCGAAGAGCAGGACTCCGCCAACGATGGTCCCCCGCCATTGATCCGGGTTTGGAAGCGTAAGGTTAATCGCGCTGAAGATGAAGTGCAGAAGTGCAGCACCAAGAATAGTGCCAGCAACAGATCCTTGTCCGCCAGCGAGATTCGCTCCACCAACGACTGCCGCTGCGACGGCATCAAGTTCATATGCACTTGCCGCCCCAGGGTCGCCCTGATTTCCGTACGACGCCCAGAGAATGCCAGCAATTCCACCCAGGATGGCGCTAACGCCGTAAGCAAAGAGCTTCACTTTGTAAACATTGACGCCAGACAAAAGGGTCGCTTGCTCGTTACTACCAAGACTGTAAAGGTACCTACCTACTCGCAATTTGTTGAGTGCGATGGAGACGGCAACGGCAATCACCGCGAGGATAATTACAGGAATCGGAATAGCGTACCAGGTATCCTTGAACAGGGCGCCGTTCGCGAGATAGACAATTGCCGGATACTCCGCAATGGAGATCGGGAGCTGGTTATGGACCAGAAGGGATTGACTGCGCAAAATCAAGAGGGAAGCAAGCGTGACGACAAACGGAGGCAGTCTAATCTTGTGAACAAGGGTAGCGTGAAGGCTGCCAATCAACATCGCGACAACAAGTGTCAGCAACAGCGCGAGTAGGAGACCGAATGCGGTTCCCGGCGCAGCGGAGAACTTGTTTACAAATAGGGCCATTATCATGCCCGTGAAGGCGATCAGAGAACCCAGCGACAGATCAATTCCGCCAGTAATAATAACGAGCGTTTCACCGATGGCAAAGATGCCGAGGAGCGCGATCTGAAGCATAACGTTGTGCAGATTCTGCGATCCAAAAAATCGGGATCGAATGTCGGGACCAGCGAGCGCCATGCCGAAACAGAGGACCATCAGCACCAGCACGACACTGAATTCACGTGAGCTGAAAAGATTGTGAAGGATATTACGATTTGAACGCGTCGCCTTTACAGGCGACGCGTTCGAACCATCTGTATTTGTTACTGGCTCCGGGTTAGGTTGACTCAAGACCCTTTTCCTTGATCTTCTTAAGGAACTCTTCACCAGCGGGTCCGGGCAAAATAACGTCTACTCCAGTATCAATCTGGTTGTCTTTAACCGTCATTCCGAGCTTATCGAGTTCTGGCTTCATTTCGGCAAGGGCGGCGGCAATAGACCCCTTGGTTTTGATGAGGTAGAGCAATCGGACAGACAGTCGACCAAACTCATACGGCTTCTGAACAACTGCTGCGTCCACATTACCGCTGTGAATGTTCTGCAGAGTTTTGGGGTCACCGTCAAAGACCACGATCTTGGTCTTAGCACGTCGACCGGATTCTTTCATCACTTCGTCTACAATGGCCGGGCCGTTGTAAGACCAGATTCCGAGCATCAGGTTGACTTTGTCACCGTACTTCGTGAGAGCGTCTGCCACGTTACGGTGCGCTGCACCGGTCTGATCAGCATTATCCTGATATGGAGCCTGAAGCTCTTCAAAGTTGTGGCCTTTGACTGCATCCTGAAAGCCCTGGTATCGGTCGCGAGCATTCTGTGCAGTCATCATTCCTACGAATGCGACGTACTTGCCACCCTGCGGGAGCAGTTTGACAGCGGCTTCGCCGGCCTTTTTGCCAGCCTCGTAATTGTTGGTACCAAGGTAGGCCAATCTCTTGCTCTTTGGAGCATCGGAGTCAAAAGTGATTACTGGAACGCCCTTTGCGATTGCGGCGTCAATCACCGGGGTGAATGCATCGGCTTCGATTGGGGAAACGGCGATTCCATCAGGACCAGCAGAAAGAACGGATTCGAAAGTTGTCTTCTGGTCGTTGTTCGTCGGTTTCTGGCCAGGAGGCGCTATGCGGGAAGCATCACAATTCATCTCTTCTTTTCCAACATCCATCCCCTTCTCCATTGCATTCCAGAAGTTGGAGCTGTTGTTGGTAATGATCTTGACCGTTACCTTTTTGCCATCTGTGGTTCCGCCGGCCATTTGTCCGCCTGATGAACCTGAGGAATTTGATGGACTACCTGTGGGCTTATCACTATTGTTGCAAGCTCCG
>JBDUAM010000479.1:0-2559 GCA_040004655.1 Chthonomonadales bacterium
CCAAACATTAATAGGGGAAGGATCGCGACGCTAGTGTGGACGTTGTGCCCAACAGCAAACGAGGGTTCCATGGCAATAGATTCGGCAATGCGGCTCGCGGTCGACTTTGCCAGCCCGAGCCCGCCATACGCCTCTGGAATCTCAATTCCCATCAGACCCAGCTCGCCCGCCTGCGAGAAGAGTTTTTGCATCAGCCCGGGTTCTTTGTCCTGAATCCCGTCCATCTTGGTGAGGACTTCGCCCTGCATGAAACTTGTTGTGGAGTCGACCAGAAACCTGTCTTCCTGATCAAACATCTCGGGGAGAAAAAGGGTGGTGGGGTCACACTCCGCCGTGAGGAATGCGCATCCTGCAGGAGGCGGATAGGTGGCAATAGAATGCATAAAGTCGTCTTCCTGAACGTAACTTATTAGGCGTTTATCAGGCAGGTTTTGCGATGAATTTGACCACGAGTTGGCCGGTCTTGGTATCCCATATTCGCACTTCGCCGTCGTACGATCCGCTCGCCATTCGGCCGCTGGCAGCATCCGTCGCCAACCCGAAGACCCAGTCCTGATGTCCGGGGTACTTTCGAATCTCGGTACCTGTTTTCAGCTCAAATTGCTTCACGAGTCCGTCCGCGCTGCTGGCAAATAGAAACGGACCAGAAATGGCGAGCGCAAAGACTTCGTGCTCAAATCCGGTCTCGTAGTATCGCGCGTGTCCCTGCTTGGCAAATCGCTCTTCCATGTCGCCCGCGTCGCCGGTCTCATCGCGCGCCTTCACGGGGTCCCACACTTGAATCCACTTGCCGCCCCCGGCGCTGTAGGCAATCTGCTCGTCCGGCGCAAACCGAACCGCCCAGACGGGAGCCGCACCGCGATACTTGCCGATCTGCCGATTGTGCCCACTATAAGTAGTAAAGAGCGACCCGTTGGCGACCTCATAAATCTTGATGGTCATGTCTTTGGAGGCGCTGGCGAGGAAGTGCCCGTCTGGACTGAAGCTGAGCGAAGTCACCCAGTCTGAGTGGACCTTGTTGGACCAGATTCGCTTGTGAGTGGCGACTTCGTAGAGCGTCACGCTGGCGTCAGCGCCACCCACCGCGACAGTCTTCTCATCCGGGCTAAATGCTGCGGCGAGTGCAATGTCTGGCAATGCATCCGATATGACCGACCGTTCGCCGGATTGCATGTTCACGAGCGATGTCTCGCCGTATTCGCCCGGTACACCGCCAGTGACCAGCAGGCTCTTCCCGTCCCGCGTGAACGTTAACGCCTGAATGCGCTGAGGTAAGTGATCAATGCGTCGCTTCAGCGCGCCGCTCGTGGAATTCCAGATGGTGACCTCGTTGTATCCGCCCAGCGCGACATCCGTGCTGCCCGGCACAAACGCAATAGCCAGAACAGGTACGGTGGTCCGATAGGTGGCAGGCGCCGCAGGAAATTGTCGCGGACCCACGAGGCTCTTCAGGTTTGCCGCCGGGTCGGAGCCGTCGAACTTTGCACCTTCTTTGATCCAGGTGGTGATCGCGGCGAGCTGGGCGGGCTTGAGAGGATCGTCATTGGAGGGCATGCGGTCGGTCGGCGAGGTGGAGAGCAACAGTTTGAGCATGTTGGATTTCTCTGGCTGGCCCGGCACAATGGAGGGCAAACCTGATCTGCCAGCGCGCATGAGGCTCTGGTAATTGTGTGCCCGAAAACTGCCCGCGTTAGATCGCTCGCCGTGGCAACCGATGCAGTTGGCGATGAGAATCGGCGCGATATCACGAGAGAATTTTACGTCGGCCTGTGCGACGGTGACAGTAGAAATAATCATCAATGCAGCGACTGGCAGAACGCGGCGAATCATCGGCAGTTCTCTATCTTGGGATGGATTTTCACGGACTTTTCAGGGTTCCTTTTAAACTTTCCGGGAAGCGTTATCTGAGGAGAGTGCAATGACCTCAAGAAATGGACAACATTGTCAGTTCGATCACAAACCATTCGTCACCGATCTTCTTGAGCTTGGCTTCCCATGTTTCACCATTCAGACCGCCAGAGTATCGACTGATTATGGTCGTGGCGGTTTTGTGATCTGACCCGTACGTAATACAGTGCTTGGATTTAGGCTCATTGCTGTACAAACGTACGAGGTTAACCCCCCCGGCATACATATTCCCCAGATTTTTCTGTCTCTGGCCATCATCCCATATGGCAATGGACCCGTAACCATAGACCTTGAAAGGTCTGACTCCGGTCGCGGAAATCAAGGCAGGAACTTCGTAATCGCCGTTAAAGAATCGGGCTTCGATGGCCGCGGCCACGATCTTCTCATCGTCACCGAGGGGTCGATTGGGACCGTTCGGACAGGGATCGGTGGCATCGCCAACCCCATCTCCGTCCGTGTCCGCCTTGAACGGGTCCGTACCGAGACGTAGTTCGACCAGATCGGTTAGCCCGTCGCCGTCCGAATCCTTCGTGAGGGCTGGCTCGTTTGGAAAGACACGTATCCATTCACTCTCCAAGAGCTTTTTGACAGGAATTCCATGGTAATCCGCCGGAGCTTTCACGCGCCAGGTCCTATCGGTCCAGACGCCGG
>JBDUAM010000422.1:0-2551 GCA_040004655.1 Chthonomonadales bacterium
TGATTTCGCCGTGCCCAGCCTTATTGCCTTAGCCAACCATCCGCAGTTCAGGGTGCTCGCCGTCGTAACTCAACCGGATCGACCCCATGGTCGGGGCAAAAAGATGGCAAGCTCACCCGTCAAAAAAACGGCGCTCGAACTGGGACTCCCGCTGTTGCAACCCGATCGAGTACGCAATCCGGAATTCGTCGAAACCATCCGCACCATGGCGCCGGATGCCATCGCCCTCGCATCGTTCGGGCAGATCATCCCGCGTTCTGTTCTTCAAATACCGCCACTCGGGCCCATCAACCTTCACGGTTCCTTGCTGCCAAAATATCGTGGCGCAGCTCCAATTCAATACGCCATTCTAAATGGCGAAATGGTGACCGGCGTGACGACCATGTGGATGGAACCTACGCTCGATACAGGAGACATTCTTCTCACCGAATCGCTGGAGATCGGCGAACATGAGACCGCCGGAGAGTTGACGATTCGGATATCAGAAGCTGGGGCTCCACTGTTGATGAAGACTCTGCTCGCTCTAAAGTCTAATGAATATACGCGCACCAAACAAGATGAATCACTGGCGACGTACGCTCCGTCTATTAATCTCGAAGATTGTAGGGTCGACTGGAATCGGTCTGCAAAGGAGATCGACTGCTACAATCGAGCGATGAATCCTCGACCGGGGGCATTCTCCGAAATCAACGGGAAGCGAATAAAGCTCTGGACGTCGATAGCATTTTCCGAGTCGGTTGGCCAGCCGGGAGTAATTACCGGGGTCGATAATCTGGGCATTGATGTGTGTACCGGGTCAGGCACATTGAAGTTACTGGAAGTGCAATTTGAAGGGTCTCGCAGGATGAATGCATCCGATTGGGCTCGCGGCGCGCGGGTAACGTCTGGTATTCGATTTGGGGCTGAATAGTTGAAATCCAAACCGCAATCCGCGGACTTACCAATCAATTCTATTCTCGTTGGCGACTGCATCGAACTTCTAAAAGGGCTGCCTGCAGAATCAGTAGATCTGATCTTCGCGGATCCACCATATAACCTTCAATTGGAAAGTGTCCTAAATCGCCCGGACCAGAGCCTGGTCGACGCAGTGACCGACAAGTGGGATCAGTTCAGCAGCTTTGCCGAGTATGACAAATTTACGCGCGCGTGGCTTCACGAGTGTCGAAGGGTATTGAAGCCAAATGGCAGTATGTGGGTGATAGGCACCTACCACAACATCTTTCGAGTAGGTACGGCCCTACAAGATGAGGGATTCTGGCTCCTCAACGACATAGTCTGGGTAAAGTCTAACCCAATGCCGCAGTTTCACGGCGTGCGGTTCTGTAATTCACACGAAACGCTCATCTGGGCCGGGAAGAGCAAGGCAAGTCGACCCGCGTTTCAATATAAGTCGCTGAAGCTGGGGAATGAAGATCTGCAGGCACGCAGCGATTGGTACATCCCGATCTGCAGCGGTCCAGAAAGACTTCGCGACGCTGATGGCGACAAGGTCCACTCGACGCAGAAGCCGGAAGCGCTAATCCACCACATTCTGGTCGCGTGTACGCAGCCTGGCGATGTGGTTCTGGACCCATTCTTTGGCTCTGGTACAACCGGCGCGGTGGCGAAAAGATTGGGTCGATCGTACATTGGCATAGAGCGCGAGAAGGAATATGCAATCGCGGCGACAGAAAGAATAGATGCGGTCATCCCGGCACCCGAACTGTCCATCAGTATTATCGGCAAGCCAAAAAGGGTGGCGTTTTCGCATGTGGTGGAATTGGAGTTGCTGCCAGCTGGGTGCGAATTGAGACTAGGAGGCACGGAGTTTTTCGCGACGGTTCGCGCAGATGGCGCTCTTGATTGCGATGGTCAAATCAAGAGCATTCACGGTCTTGGCAAAGCATTACTGAATACCAGTTCGTGCAACGGCTGGGACCATTGGCTCTATTTGAACGCTCAAACACATGTGTGGGAGCCGATCAGCTTTCTGCGAGAAGTTGTACGGGCGATGGTGGGTGAAAAGTCGGAGATGGTGGACATATCCACTAACAGGGATTGGAAAGAAAAGCAGTAATGAGTATTCAACTCTTACCTGAAATTACATATGATGGACCTGGCACAGGGGATGACGGGTACGTCGTAATCGTCTTCAACAATGACCACAACACCTGGGACGAAGTGGTGGATATTCTCATGGAAGCCACAGGCTGCACGGTCGAAGAAGCGAACATCGAGACGTGGGAAGTCGATAATCTCGGCAAATCCGTGGTACATCTTGGTTCGTCCGAGCAATGCGAAAAGGCCGCGTCCATCATTCGTAAAATTGGAATTAAAGTAGAAGTGCGGCAGGAGTAGGATTACACCCCTGCCGGTGCATGTGGTTGCTTCGGCGCCACGAATTCAGGATCTGGCGCTGCAAAGTTGCCGGTTCCCAGCATATTCCCCAACTCTTCGTCCGTGTGTCGATCCACAAATCCGGAGAACGGTTCGTCATCGGTTCGGCCGTCCAGGTAATTCCTCAGCAGGTGTTCAAGTGCAAACTTCACTCGAGTTGCGGGTACCTTACGTT
>JBDUAM010000315.1:0-2548 GCA_040004655.1 Chthonomonadales bacterium
GGATCCCGGCGATCTGTCCCCCGATGAGGCGACGCAGAATTTCACGCGCCGTCCACCTGGCGGTAATCAGAAATTCAATCAGGAGAACGAGTTGAGCCAAATGGAGTCCGCTGCACAGTCTATCGAAATGTCCACAGGCATGTTTGCCTACACCCTACAATGTTCGCCCGCCGACAAACTTTCGTGGAAGCCCACCGCAGAGGGTCAAACAACCCCTGGTCGAGACCTCCTCGATATGTCGCAAGAAGTTGTTGGATTAAACACTGCCATCGTCGCGCAGTTCACTTCCACACCAATGACGCCGCCGACTGTGACCGCAGACAATGTCGTTGAGATTGTTCTCGCAAGCGGAAAAGTAGCCGCCGATGTTGTGCGTACGCTCACTCCCGAGCAGCTCAACGCAACCTACGACATGGGTTGGGCTCAACTGAAAGGTTCCTTCCTGGTTGGAATTCTGAGCTTCCACGCCTCCTACCATAATGGGCAGGCCAACTACATTCAGACCCTCTACGGAGACATGGAATTCCATGTTCCGCCGGGTTTCATGGACTAAATCGTGCCTTTCACACGCATAACGCTAAAGCATAACGGGTCGGTTGCGAGCATTACGCTCAACCGGCCCGAAGTGCACAATGCCTTCGACGAGGTCCTTCGAGACGAACTTCTTGAGGCCATTGACGGCGCCTCAATAGATAATTCTATTCGAGCGATTGTCATCGGCGGCACTGGCAAGTCATTCTGTGCTGGAGCTGACCTCGAATGGATGAAGCGCATGGCTGGATACAGCCGGGCGGAGAACGTTAAAGACGCCGACCGGATGCGGGCAATGTATGAGGCCATCTATCTGTGCCCTAAGCCAATAATTGCTCGGGTTCACGGAGCCGCCATGGGTGGTGGCGCAGGAATTGTTGCCGCAGCACATATTGCGATTGCTTCCCCCCTTGTAACATTTGCCTTCACCGAAGTAAAACTTGGCCTCGCGCCATCTGTGATTTCTCCCTATGTCATCAGAAAGATCGGTCCGGGCAATGCATCTGCTCTATTCGCCACCGGGGAGAGATTTGACGCGCGAACCGCCCTCCGAATTGGCCTCATCCACGATCTTGCAGACGACCTCGATTCCGCCGTCCAAGAAAAGGTGAAACACATAGTCGCTGCCGGACCAAAAGGCGTTGCAAAGGCGTTAGAACTCGTGCGAGCATGGGAGACGCTGCCTGCTGAGAAACTCGCGCCGTTCACAGTTGAGACAATCGCAGATTTAAGGGCATCCGATGAAGGTCGAGAGGGAATTCAAGCGTTTCTCGAAAAGCGCAAACCGAATTGGACTACGGATCAAACCTCGAAATAGACAGGCCAGTGGTTCCGACATCCGGGATTAAACAACGCGCCGCATGACGGACAATTACTGTTGCACACTATGTAGTCCGACATGGTCATCTCAACACCGCAAACTCCACAAAGAACAACCTTCTCATCTTTCGACAATGCTGGCCAAACCTGATTTGCATGCCGTGCTAACTCTTCGTGACACTTTATGCAAGCGTAATATTCTTTACAGCAATAGTGCCGTATGGCAATAACATCGAGTTCAGAGTGATAGTGCTCGCAGCGAGTTTGTGCGTCTAACCTAACGCCGAAGACCTCATGATTACCTACAGTAACTGAACTCACTTGCCAGTGTGGTCCCAGTGGCCAAAACGATCTTTTGGCAGTGCTGTTCCTTCGGGATAGACCAGATAAACCGTGTTGTGCGAATGTCCCCACCCCGCAATCAGGTCTTTTCGTTTGAATGTCTTTCGAACCTTTTCGCCCTTTTCCAGATGGGCCCAGGGATCATTCATGATCGGATCGCCTTCAGGTGTAAATCCAACACAGACCACGATATGCCCGCTCGCTTCTGCCTTCTCCAAACCCTTCAGCAGTCGATACGAGACGCTGCAAACTACTGGAATCCCCTTCGCAACCCAATCCTCAAGCTCCGACACGTCTGAAAATCGTGTGATATAGGCGCGCATTCCGTTGAAGGAGCCGGCGTACCCGGCGTTGAATGGCCAGTTTCCGGTGCCACCATAAACAGGATCGAGAACACCGGCGGCAACATCGGACACATCAATAGCCAGATCTGGCCGCTCGCAGACCTTGGCCCAGTGGTTTAGCATCATGCTGGTACCGGTCGGGCTGCACCAGACATTACCGCCTTTGTACGAGAGCTGGCACTTCTCTGGCACGGCAAGCTGTTTGCCCCATGCCGACTTATTCGGCTCAAGTGCAGTTGGGTGAACGGTCGTATTCGCCATGCTCAACCCAATGAACTTCAATTCAGGAATCGAACCCTGCGCCACGCCACTTGCCGTAACGCGAACCTTTACGCTGGATGCGGGATGGGTTAGCACCAGAGTATCCGTATCGACCAAGCCGTCCGCGTCCTTCTGCCCCTTTAGACTCTCACGCGGTCCAATACTCTTGCCCGCTGACCATTTTGCCATGGTGTAATAATTGGATTCGTGGTCCGGAGTTATTGCTTTGGCTTCAATTGTCCACTTCAATT
>JBDUAM010000256.1:0-2546 GCA_040004655.1 Chthonomonadales bacterium
GTTCAGCGTCTGTTCTCGCTCATCGTGACCACCACCGAGTCCAGCGCCACGCTGTCGACCCACGGCATCGATCTCGTCGATGAAGATGAGGGACGGGCGGTTGCTCTTGGCTGTATCAAAGAGATCGCGAACGCGGCTTGCGCCAACGCCAACGAACATCTCAACGAAGTCAGAGCCGGAGATATGGAAGAACGGAACGTTGGCTTCACCAGCAATGGCTCGGGCCAACATGGTCTTGCCACAGCCTGGAGGTCCGAGTAGCAGCACACCCTTCGGGATCTTGGCGCCGAGCGCCTGGAACTTTTTGGCGTTCTTCAGGAATTCAACAATCTCTTCCAGCTCCTGCTTGGCTTCGTCGACACCTGCCACGTCATCAAACGTGACTTTCGGGACGGTATCGGTCAATCGCTTGGCGCGGCTTCGGCCGAATGACATGGCCTGATTACCGCCCGATTGAGCCTGGCGCAAGAAGAGCATCCAGAAGATGGCGATCAAAATGATCACCGGAAGGATGGAGAAGAGCACGCTCTGGGCGAATTCGCCGATGATGGGATGCTTGATTTCTACGGGGACCATGTGGTCCACCATCAACTTGATCAGCGCGCTGCCCGTTTCTGAATAAGGCGTCAGATTGGCCGTGAACTGTTTGTTGTTCACGTTCAGCGGCTTCTTGAGATATTCTCCTGTGAGAACATCTTTGTTGATCTCCGCGCTCGCCACGTTATTGTTTTCGATCTCGCGAACAAGCTGCGTGTAGGTGAGCGGTTTGTCCGACTCGCCCCATCGCAGGTTATTCTTTTGCAGCGCGAAAATGATCAACGCGACCAGTGCGGCCGTTAAGACCCACCGGAAACTTCTATTATTCAAAACAACCTCCTCCCGGATTCCGGGAAATAGGCTCTATTATAGCACAGCGCCAAGTGACTATCAAACTCAACCTGACCGTGAAGGGTTACCGCGCCGGTGCACACGAGCGTTATCTACTGCTTTTGCTACTCTTAACGACTATCTTAAGACGGGATTGTTCGCCGATTCCTTCGGTTCTCTGACTGCGTCTTACGCCAACAATCCATAGGGGTCCATCGTCATCTGCCACGATCGGCGTCTGGTCTCTCAGGATCAACGGAATCTTCGCGTCTACCAATATGTCCTGAATTTTCTTCGAACCGTTCATTCCGGTCGGCTGCATTCGGTCGCCGGGGCGTCTGTTGCGAACCACCAGCCCACCTTTAATAGCGCTGGTTGGAAGAACCAGTTCAAACGGGTCTCCCGAGTAGTGATACGTATTATCTACGCGATCCGTTGTCATTTCTACGTTCCACGGCTGAATTCTCGTGGTACACCCGATCTCCAGCTTCCATTCGAGCGGGACGGGGGATGCCATTGGCGCGATCTCTTCCACGGTAATCACGCCCTCTGTATGTCGAATTCGAACGCCATTTGGGAGATCGACGGAGAGCGAAGCCGACTCATCTGCCTCGACAAACGGCTCAAGATGTCGCCATTCCACGTCCACGCAGGTGGATGCAACTTGCTCAATCGCCAGTCGCAGAACTCTACCCCGAAGCGCAACGTGCAGACTTCCAAAATCAGATGTCGGGATTGTGCAACCGGAAGATGTCGATTGCGAATGCGTTTCAAACCACTCCCTTGCGAGGTCGATCAGGCAGGCGTCATCCTGATACGCGAAGTCCGAGAGCCGAGCGATGGCATCCGGCGAGAACCCGGGGACGATTTCAGAGAGCATGGGAATCAGATCCAGCCGAATGCGATTGCGGGTGTATTTGTTGGTCTGGTTAGACGCATCCGTACGGAACGCGATGTTGTTGGCTACGCAATAATTCTCGGTGTCGGCGCGAGTCGCGTGGAGCAGGGGTCGAATCCGGTTGCCACTTGTTGGCTGAAGTCCGGCCAGCCCCGTGAGGCCGGAGCCTCGAAGGATGTTGTGCAGCACGGTCTCGATATGGTCATTGCGGGTGTGGCCGGTCGCAATCCACTTTGCGTCTGCGGTTTGGGCCGCCCAATCCAGAAATTCGTTGCGGTGCATGCGAGCTGCTTCGTGGAAGGATTGGTGGGTCCGCCTGGCCGATGCCTGGACTCCGGCCCTATTTGAGTGGAATGGGATACCCAACTCGGAGGTCAATTGAGCGAGGAATGCTTCGTCTGCATCTGAATCCTCTCCGCGCGACTCGTGGTTGAAGTGTGCTGCGACTACCTCAATCCCCAACTCGCTCCGCAGCTTGATCAGCGAGTGGAGCAGGGCGCAGGAGTCCTGCCCGCCGCTAACGGCCAAGAGAATGGTGTCGCCGGGTCGCAGGTCTGCGTGCTGGTTCATGATGGTACGAACGGAGCTGTTTACCGGGTGTTCCATTTGGCTATTGTATCTTAATTGGACTAATGGACCGTTAATGGAAGGGATATACAATAGCACTGTAACTCCGAAGAGACCCAAAACCTCTTCGTGATCCGATTTAATAATCGACGCTCCTCGATTTTCCTAATCGGACTTACCGGCGACGTGCAAAGCGCCAGGTATTCGAGACCGC